>JAHIZV010000139.1 GCA_018814445.1 Verrucomicrobiota bacterium
GAAATTATCCGGCTCGTTCCCCTCTTCACGAAACTCGGATTCAGGAAGATCCGTCTCACCGGCGGCGAACCGACGATTCGGGAACATATCGTCGAACTCGTCAGGCAGATCGCTTCGTTTGAAGAAGTTGAAGATCTTGCGATGACCACTAACGGCATTCTGCTGAAACACCTCGCCGCGCCGCTCGCTGAAGCAGGCCTCCAGCGTATCAACATCAGCATCGACACGCTGAATCCCGAGAAGTTCAAACAGATCACGCGTTGGGGAAACGTGGACGACGCCTGGGCCGGCATCAAGGCTGCAGAGAAGGCCGGTCTCGCCGTTAAGCTCAACGCCGTGATTGTGCGCGATATGAATGATTGCGAGGATGTGATCGATATCGCCAGGCTCTCCATCGATCACGCGTGGCAGATTCGCTACATCGAGGTCATGCCCCTCGGCAGCATCGCCGCATATCAGCAGAGCCATATCGTCACAGAGAAAGAACTCGTCGCAACCATCGAAGCGCAACTCGGATCTCTCACGTTGATGAACGGCGGCGAACTCGACGGCGAAGCGCGCATCTACCGACTTGAGGGAGCGAAAGGCACGCTGGGCTTCATCAGCTCGGTCACCAAACCGTTCTGCGCCGGATGCAACCGCGCCCGCCTCACGCCGGATGGACGGCTTCGCCTGTGCCTTCTCCGTGACAAGGAACTTGATCTGCTCGCCCTCATGCGCGGCGGCGCCACGGATGAGGAACTGCTGAAGTTGATCGAGGACAGCATTTGGTTTAAACCATGGGGACATGGGCTGGCAGAACAGATTTTCCCGCACAAGCGACTGATGTCGGAGATCGGCGGCTGATATGAAAACAATGATTTCAGTGGATGAAGCCGAGAACCTCATCCGCGAATACACGCCGCCTTGGGGGGCGGAAGAACGCGCGCTCAAGGACATTGCCGGATGCGTTCTTCGGGAGGATATCTTTGCCGACCGTGATTTACCCCCGTTCAGCCGCGCGACGATGGACGGTATTGCCATCGCCTTTTCTGCATGGGCGAACGGACGACGCGATTTCAGCATAGAGGACGTTGCTCAAGCCGGCCAGCCGGGGAAACAGATCAACGACACGTCGGAAGGCTGCATACAGATCATGACTGGAGCCGTCCTGCCCGCCGGCTGCGACTGCGTCGTTCCGGTCGAGGAACTGGAGATCACCTCAGGGCAGGCCATGATCACGACGGACGTCAGTCCGAAGCCCATGCAGTTTATTCACCTTCACGGCTCCGACCGGAAGAAGGGAGATCTGCTTCTGAAGTGCGGAACCCGACTCCAATCGAAAGATGTCGGTGTAATCGCCTCCGTCGGGAAGGCGACGGCAAGCGTTGCGGTCAGCCCGCGCACGGCCGTTATCTCCAACGGTAACGAACTGGTGGATGTGGGCCGCCCCATTGAACAACATCAGGTCCGGCTGTCCAATTCCTATGCGATCAGAGCCGCGCTGAATGCCTCGGGTCTATCCAAGGTCGACATGTTTCACTATCACGATAGTGAAAGAGAGATACTGAAAGGGATTCAGACACAGCTTGCGGACTACGATGTCCTTGTTCTCAGCGGCGGAGTCTCAATGGGAGCGTACGACTTCGTCCCTTCCGCGCTCAAGCAGGCGGGCGTCGACTCTGTCTTCCACAAGATTCGGCAACGCCCCGGAAAACCGTTCTGGTTTGGCGTAAGCTCTGACCGTAAACCGGTGTATGCCCTGCCCGGAAATCCTGTGAGCACTCTTATGTGTCTGCACAGATACGTCCTTCCGGCTTTGCTTGCGGCGATGGGCGCGACGGCCGAGAAACAGGTCTTTGTGAAACTGGCCAAAGACATCTCTTTCGATCCCGCCTTGACGTTCTTTCCGCCCGCATGTCTGGAGTCGTCCCCGGACGGGGTGGCGCTCGCGCACATTCTCGAGTACCATGGTTCCGGTGATTTTGCGGCTCTTGCCGGATCGGACGGTTTGGTTGAGCTTCCTGCGGATACAGATATGTTTCCTGCGGGAACTGTGGTGCGTTTTCATTCATGGAGGTGTTGATGTCCTTTTCACATCTGGATAAGAGTAACAACCCGCGCATGGTAGACGTCGGTGGCAAGCAGGCGACACGGCGTGCTGCCAGGGCTCAGGCCATCGTTCATCTGCCGGACGCCGTCGCAAGCCTGCTCCAGGGAGATGAGCTGATGAGCCCGAAAGGTCCCGTTTTTCAAACCGCTGTCATCGCTGGAACCATGGCGGCCAAAAAGACCAGTGAGCTGATTCCTCTATGCCATCCGATCGGATTGGACAGTTGCGATATCGACATTTCCGTACAGGGAAACGAAGCAACGATCGAAGCGAAATGCAGTGTCGAACACAGAACCGGCGTGGAAATGGAGGCACTCACCGCTGCCACCGTCGCCGCACTGACTATTTACGACATGTGCAAAGGTCTCTCGCGCGAAATCCGCATCAAAGACATCCGCCTGCTGGACAAGACCGGCGGGAAAGAAGACTACCACGCATCATGAATCTGAGCGTCTCCTACTATGCCATGCTGCGTGAACAGCGCGGACTCTCAAACGAAGCCGTTGAAACAGACGCCGCAACAGCCGGCGACCTCTATGTAGAACTGGCCAGAGAACACGGCCTCACCCTCAAGCAGGAACACATGCGCGTAAGCATAAACAACAGGATGGTTAACTGGGACGAACAACCGAATGACGGCGACACAGTAGCCTTCCTCCCTCCGATGTCTGGAGGATAGTCTCTGCCCGTATTCGATGTTCGGTGTTTGATGTTCGATGTTCGGTGTTCAATAATCCCACATGCTCCAACTGACAAATAGCCCGATAGATCCCGCTGCTTTGCGACAGCAACTTGTCGACACAAGCTCCGGAGCCCTGGTCACGTTCGAAGGAACCGTGCGCGATATCAACAACCGCCGTGACGTTACGTCACTTGAGTACGAAGCAGCGGAGCCCGAGTTGGCCGAGAACGAGTTCGCCGCGATTGCCGAAGAAGTCAGGCGACGCTTCCAGATCATTGATCTCCGCTGCGCGCATCGGACGGGAACGCTTAAGGTCGGCGACCTGGCCGTCTGGATCGGAGTTATCGCAGAACACAGAGCCGACGCCTTTGATGCCTGCCGCTACATAATAGATGAACTCAAGCACCGCCTGCCGATCTGGAAAAAAGAGCACTACGCCGACGGGACGTCGAAATGGTTGATGGTTGATGGTTGATGGGCGGCGAATCAGTCCAGTTCGGACACTTGCCAGTCTTTGTTCACCCAGAGCCCGATGACGGGAACATCGGGAAACATGACTCTGATTCTGCTGACTGCAGCCTTGGTGTACTCCGCCTGTTCGGTTTCGGGCGTTGGATTGCCCGCGCAATCGTGATGACCGACGATAGCGATTCCGACGGACGCATGCTTCTCCAGAGATAATCTCACCCGCCGTTCAATCGACTTCAGACCGAGAGTGTCCGTTCCTTCAGCCAATATGCGGTTCGGACCTGCAGCCGATACCACGTCGACGAGCTCTGCCCCAAATCGGGCCCTCAAATAGGCAGTCACGGGTTCCTGCACCCGACCGTCCATACAGTTGATAGCAGTACAGTATCGCATCATCCGCTTCTGGTCCCCCTCCAGCGTGACAGGGCTATGCCTGTCCTTTCCTTCTCGTTTAGGTTTATCGGAGATCCCTTTGCCGAATCGTTGGATCCCGGTAAGCTACTCCATTTCTGCCGATTGGAAACCCACCGTCCACACATTCTCGGCTCGATCGGGACAAGGGGGCGCAATCGAGAGGGAACGGGCGGACAAGAGTAGCCGGCTTGCTTAAACAGTCAGGTTCTCGATATCAATTCTTCTCATCCCGGATGGACATTCACACCTATAATTGTCACAGTGTCCACTACTGTCTAATCGTCGAGAACAAAGTGGGTATTTCAACATGCAACTGAGCGTACGAGAAGCCGCCGCTCTGATGAATGTGTCCGAGAAGACCATTTATCGCTGGATCAAGCAGAGAAAACTCCCTGCCTTCAGAATCAACGAACAGTATCGCTTCAGCCGCGCGGAAATCCTGGAATGGGCGACCGCGCACAGGGTCAATGTATCGACGGAAATCTTCCGTGAGCCCGAACACCAGCGCATTCCCATGGGCGGTCTGGCAGATGCAATTCAGGCTGGAGGCATTCATTATCGAGTTGGGGGCGGCGATAAGGAATCGGTACTACGATCAGCCGTGGCCATCATGCGCCTTCCTGAGGAAGTGGATAGAGAATTCCTGCTCGATGTTCTCGTAGCCCGCGAGTCTCTCGGCTCCACTGCAATAGGCGATGGGGTGGCTATTCCGCATGTGCGCAATCCGGTCGTCCTGCATATCCCCTGCCCGATGATCGCACTCTGTTTTCTGGAGAACGCCATCGACTTTCAGGCGCTGGACGGCAAGCTGGTGCATACCGTTTTCGTTATCGTCAGCCCGACCATCACCGCACATTTGAATCTGCTGTCCCGACTTGCGTTTGCACTTCGGCAACCTGAATTCACCGACGTCATCACGCGCCCGGCATCCAGAGAGGAGATCATCGCGAGCGCGCAACATATCGATCGCCTCATCGCAAGCCGAAACGCCAACACTGCCGGAGATGGAGGCGACCGCAAATGATCGGCGTCGAACTCGCGTTGCTGATCCTGATCGCCGGGGCTTTTCTGTGCCTGGCGACGCTCGGACGGCCCGCCTGGGCGCGCGTGGTAGGTCCGACCGTCGCCGTTCTGGGTTGCGCCGCCGGCCTGATTCCCTCTGCCACCGTCCTGATCGGAGCTGCGCCAATCAGCCTGCGCCTGCCCTGGCTCATCCCGCTCGGTTCGCTGTCTCTGGAAATGGACGCGTTATCCGCCGTGTTCGCCGTGCCGATATTGCTGATCACGGCATTGGCGGCGGTCTATGGCGCGGAGTATCTCCGACCCTATGAAGGGAAGAAAGAAACGTCGGCCTCATGGTTCTTCTTCAATATGCTCACCGCCAGCATGCTGCTCGTGGTTCTGGCGCGCAACGCATTGCTTTTTCTCCTGGCGTGGGAGATCATGTCACTCGCTTCCTTCTTCCTGGTCATGTTCGAGCATGAGAAGGAAAGCGTCCAGCGTGCGGGATGGGTCTACCTCATCGCGACGCATATCGGTACCGCCTTTATCCTGGTGCTGTTTGTCCTGCTGGGCCGCCAGAGCGGAACGCTGGATTTCGTTGGATTCTCTCTGACGCAGGCGGCCCCCGCCCTGGCGGCAACGATCTTCATACTGGCGACGATTGGTTTCGGCACGAAGGCCGGCTTCATTCCCGTACACGTCTGGCTTCCTGAAGCCCATCCCGCCGCGCCTTCGCATGTGTCGGCAGTTATGAGCGGCGTGATGATCAAGACCGGAGTGTACGGGCTTGTTCGCGTGCTGACCTTTCTCGGAACACCACCGTACTGGTTTGGTTGGACGCTCGTCGGCGTCGGCGCCGTATCGGGGATACTCGGTGTGCTGTTCGCACTCGCGCAGCATGACCTTAAACGCCTGCTCGCCTATTCCAGCGTGGAGAACATCGGGATTATCGCACTGGGCCTGGGCATCGGTCTACTGGGCGTCAGCTGCGACAGCCCCATCATGGCGACGCTCGGATTCGCGGGAGCCCTTCTGCATGTGATCAATCACGCGATATTCAAGAGCCTGCTCTTTCTCGGCGCGGGCTCGGTCTTGCATGCCTGCGGGACGCGGGACATGAACCGTCTGGGCGGCCTACTGAGGCGCATGCGTGTGACGGGATTGATCATTCTTGTGGGATCAGCGGCCATCTGCGGACTTCCACCCCTGAACGGTTTCGTCAGCGAGTTCATGATCTATTTTGGTGCGCTCACCGGACTCGCGACTACGCCCGACGGCGCTATGGGGGGGGCTGGCCGCCGCCCTCATCGTCGCAACGGGCTCACTCGCACTGATCGGGGGTTTGGCCGTGGTCTGCTTCACCAAGGCATTCGGCATGGTCTTCCTCGGCGAACAGCGCAGCGCCCATACCACCCACGCGCACGAGGCGGGGCCCGCCATGCAAGTGCCCATGGCCATTCTGGCAGTACTGTGTGTCGTCATCGGTCTCTCCGGTCCGCTCCTTTTGCCTCTCATTCAGCCTGCTGTATCGGTCGTGGCGGGCATGTCATCGGGTGTTGCTCTAAATACGGCGTGGATCGGTCGCGCGCTGTGGATGCTCGCTTCAATCGCAGTCGGAGCAGTGGTCCTGGCGACACTCCTCGCGTTCTTGCGTGCCCGTCTGCTGAGGGGCCGGAGTGTGAACACGACCGTCACGTGGGATTGCGGCTACGCCGCGCCATCGCCTCGCATGCAGTACAGCGCTTCCTCCTTCGCGGATCCCGTCACGCGCATGTTCAGGGCATTCCTGCGGACAAGCTACCGTCATACGCCGCCATCCGGACTCTTCCCCGAGTCGGCATCCTTCGCAAGCCACACACCCGATGTGCTTCACGATAGGATGTATCGACCGGTCTTCTCGCTGCTCGCTAAGTCCCTGGCCCGCTTTCGTTGGCTGCAACACGGTCGCGTCAATCTCTATGTCCTCTACATCATGCTGGCCCTGCTGGGTCTGCTAGCGTGGAAGCTGATGTGAAAAGATGAAAACGCTCCTTCTGCATGCATTCATGTTGTTCTCGGGATTAATCGCCGCACCTTTCCTTCTCGGCGTTATCAACCGTACGAAAGCCCTGTTCGCCGGCCGTAAAGGTGCGCCGCTATTCCAACTTTACTTCGACATGGCTAAACTGCTGCGCAAAGGCGTTACGTACAGCCGCACTACAACGTGGATATTCCGGGCGGCGCCGGTGATCGGCCTCTCCGCCGTAATGACAGCCATGACGCTCATGCCGCTCGCACGCATGTCCGCCCCGCTTTCTTTTCCGGGGGACCTCGTCCTCTTCGCGTATTGCCTCGGACTGATGCGCTTTGTCACGGTCCTCGCCGCGCTGGACACGGGTTCCAGTTTCGAAGGCATGGGCGCGAGCCGCGAAGTTCAATTTTCGGCCCTCGCCGAACCGGTCCTCATCATCGCGATCGCCGCGCTGGTCTGCGCCGCCGGCTCGCCTTCGCTGACGGCGATATTCGCGGCCATGACCCGCGCAACATGGCAGGCTCTGGGCCCCGCTCTCGTCCTGATCGTGGCAGCACTGCTGGTGATCTTTCTGGTCGAGAACGCACGCATTCCTGTCGACGATCCGAATACGCACCTCGAACTCACGATGATTCATGAGGTGATGGTGCTGGATTACTCCGGCCCGGACCTGGCGTTCATTCTCTATGCGGCGTCACTGAAGCTCTGGGTGCTCGGAACGCTGATCGTGAATATCGCCATCTCCTTCCTGGACCTGCACGGTTTCTTCACACCGCTCGCTTTTACTGCAGGCATGTTAGTCCTTGCTGTCCTTGTCGGCATCATCGAGTCGATCATGGCCCGCCTGAGTCTTCTCAAAGTCCCCCGTTTGCTGATGGGCGCGCTGGTACTGGCGGTGCTGGCGTTTGCTTTCATCGCGAGGTTCACGTCATGACCGCTCTTCAGGATACCGTGCTTGTCCTGCTCGTCCTCTCCAGCTTCGCCTTGCTGGGAGCCAGCAGGCTGGGCGCGTGTATCCGCTTCGTCGCGCTCCAAGGCATCGTGACGGGTCTGCTTCCTATCGCTGTAAGTGGACACGGCCCGACTCCGCGCGTTGCCGTGATCGGCGCCACCGTGATCCTCATCAAGGGATTCTTTTTTCCTCACCTTCTAACCCGCGCGATGCGAGAAGCCCAGACTCGCCGCGAATTACAGCCTTTTGTCGGATACGTGACGTCGCTGGCCTTCGGCGTGCTCGCGCTGATCGGTTCGTTCTGGCTGGATAGCCGACTCAATCTGCCCATTCATGGAGCGTCTGATCTGGTCGTACCGGTAGCGCTCGCGACGATGATTATCGGTCTGTTTCTTATTGTCAGCCGACGGATTGCCGTCAGCCAGGTCATCGGTTTCCTCGTGCTCGAAAATGGAATATACGCCTTCGGAGTAGCGATCGTGCGGGATGTGCCCGCACTGATTGAACTGGGTATTCTAATGGACGTCTTTGTGGCGGTGTTCGTCATGGGCATCGCCATCTATCACATTAACCGCGAATTTGATCACATCGATACCGATCGACTCACGATGTTGAAGGGCTGAATGATGCATACAGGATGGATACTGCCGGCGATGGTCCTGGCGCCGGTGCTGCTCGCCTTGATCAGCCTGCTGCTGCATTCGCCGCGCGCGATTCTGCGGCTGAGCGCTTTCGGGACGCTAAGCACGGCGGCACTTTCGGGTTTCGCCGTTTGGCGGGTCTTCAGGCAGGGCCCAATGTTCGCCGCCGGTCATTGGTTCATGCTGGATGCCCTGTCGGCATACCATGTAGCCGTGATGATGACCGTCTTCTCCGTTGCATCCCTCTTCGGTATCAGCTACTTCCGCGAGGAAACAGCCGACGGACGCTTTGGTCGTCGACAGTCTCGACGCTACGGCAGTCTCTGGTTCGGCTCGCTGGCCGCCATGATGCTCGTCCTTGTTTCAAATAACCTTGGTATCATGTGGATTGGCATCGAGGCCACCACCCTGCTGACCGCTTTTCTGATCTGCGTCCACGTGGCGCCGGCCGCGCTTGAGGCTATGTGGAAGTACCTGCTCATGTGCTCGGTCGGCGTCGCACTCGCGTTCACAGGAACCTTGCTGACGGCGGCATCGGCCGAACACGCCTCGCTGCACGGCACCGACGTACTGCTTTGGACCAACCTGCGTGACGCGGCCCAGTTCCTGAATCCCGCCCTGTTGAAAGCCGGCTTCATCTTTCTGGTCGTCGGCTATGGCACGAAGGCGGGCCTTGCTCCCATGCACAACTGGTTGCCCGACGCGCACAGTCAGGCCCCCGCGCCGGTTTCAGCCATCTTCTCGGGTTTCCTGCTCAACGCGGCTCTGTATTGCATTCTGCGCTTCCTCCCCCTGGTCGAAGCAGCCACTGGCCATACCGGCTGGGGCCGAAGTATTCTGGTGGTATTCGGTCTGTTGTCGGTTCTTATGGCGTCAGCATTCATCGTGACTCAGTGCGACGTGAAACGTCTGCTTGCCTATTCCAGCGTGGAGCATATCGGCGTCATGACACTCGGTTTCGGCATCGGCGGTCTCGGCACACTCGCAGCACTCTTTCACATGCTGAGCCACTCACTGTGCAAGACGCTTGCATTCTGCTGTGCGGGACGACTGGGCCAGGTGTTCGGAACGCACGATATGCGACGCATAACACGCGTCTTGTCTATCGCGCCAATGTGGGGCGCCGGACTGTTGGGAGGTCTCCTCGTCCTGATCGGCTCCGCTCCTCTGGCCCTGTTTACCAGCGAGTTCCTCATCCTCAAGGCAGCCATGGACCGCGGCTCATATGTCGTCGGCGGTCTCTTTCTCGTCGGTCTGGCCGTTGTCTTCGTCGCCGTCCTCCGCCGCATGATCGCAATGGCATGCAGCCCCGCCGCTGACCGAACATCGCCCTTGCAGACGCACCGCGCTGAATCCCTGCTGATACTCACTTCGTTGATCGCGATGCTCGTTCTCGGCCTCTTCTGGCCTCCGCCTCTCATGCGCGCTCTTGCCGCCGCCGCGAACATCCTCGGAGGCGCATTATGACCATCGACCGCACCCTCCCCAATGGCGGCAGCATCCCGCTTGACTCGACACCCGATCTCGCCGCACCCGAGTTCCGCCGCCGAGTCCTGGAGGGCGTGACGAACGGCGCTCGAATCGCCGCTCTCTTCGGTTGCCCGGAAGGCGACTCCGTGCGTCTCTTTTCAATTCTCGCATGGGAGGACACAGGATTGCTGTCGGTCCTTTCCACTACAGTCAAAGACCGCTATCCGTCGTTGACGCCGGATTGCCCGCAGGCACATCTTTTCGAGCGCGAACTCGCCGAGCAGTGGAGGATCACACCCGAAGGCCATCCGTGGCTCAAACCGGTTCGGTTCCAAACACCCATGCGCGGCAAATCCAACGAGCCTCTGCCCACCCAGTGCGGAGTCGCGGATTTCTTTCAAATGACCGGTGAAGAGGTCCACGAAGTGGCCGTCGGGCCCGTGCATGCCGGCATCATTGAGCCGGGCCATTTCCGCTTTCAGTGCCATGGCGAGACAGTTCACCACTTGGAAATATCCCTTGGCTATCAACACCGCGGCATAGAAAAGGCGCTGGCCGGAGGTCCCGACAAAAGAACGCTGCACTACATGGAGACACTTGCCGGCGATACGACCATTGGCCACACAACGGCCTATTGTCGAACGATCGAGGCACTGACCAAATCCCGTGTCCCAGCGCGCGCACAGGTCGTTCGAGGCATCGCTCTCGAACTTGAACGCATAGCAAATCACATCGGGGATCTCGGCGCCCTTGCCGGCGACATTGGATTTCTGCCGACCATGTCCTATTGCGGGCGGATTCGCGGCGATGTGCTTAATCTGACCGCGCTGCTTTGCGGCAACCGTTTCGGCCGCCGACTCATCGAACCCGGAGGAACAGGCTACGATTTGACCGAAGACAGCCTGGCGCAACTTCGAGACCGGTTGAAGACCGCCATAACGGATGCCGAACAGGCGATCAGTCTCTTGTGGAAGACGCCATCCGTCCTGGCACGGTTTGAAGGCGCGGGCCCGATCAGCCGTAAGACCGCCGAGGAAATAGGACTGGTCGGCGTCTCCGCGCGCGCCTGTGGCCTGGAACGGGATGTCCGTCGCGATTTCCCCTACGGCATCTTCCAGATGGCTCACATCCCGATCGTCACATGGCACACCGGCGATGTGTTTGCCCGCGCCTTCGTCCGCTGGCTGGAGATTGAGCGCTCCGCCATGTTCATCCTCGACCAGTTAGAATCTCTCCCCGCACGACCTCCGGCTGCGCCCTTCACCAGACAGATGTCCTCGCGGCATCTCGCCCTGGCCCTGGTAGAAGGCTGGCGCGGCGAAATCTGCCATGTGGCCGTCACAAATGAGGCCGGCCGGTTCGCATGCTATAAGATCGTGGATCCATCGTTCCATAATTGGTTCGGCCTTGCGCTCGCGCTGCGGGAGCAGCAGATATCCGATTTCCCGCTCTGCAACAAGAGCTTCAATCTCTCCTATTGCGGTCACGATCTGTAGAGGAACACCCGATGATCGAGATACTCAAAGTCAGACTGAAACAGGGATGCAGGACTATGTCCTATCCGGCGGGTCCAGCACCGGAAATGCCCCCGCATTTTACAGGCAGGCCGGTCATCCACCCAGAATCCTGCGGCGAAGACTGCCGCGAATGCATAGAGGTATGCCCTTCCGATGCGATCAGTGTGACCGGATCAGAAGTGCGGATCGATACCGGCCGGTGTATCTTCTGCGCAAAGTGTCGTCAGGTATGTCCTGAACAGATTATTGACTTCAGTCCCGATTTCCGGCTCGCTGCGGCTCGACGCGAAGACCTCGTTCTGGGTTCCGGCGACGACCCCGTCCCATCCGCATCCAGCGCCGTGGCGAAGAAGCTCTTCGGCCGATCCCTCAAACTCCGGCAGGTTAGCGCCGGAGGTTGCAACGCCTGTGAGGCGGACACCAATGTACTCAACACACTCGCGTGGGATCTCGGACGTTTCGGCATTCAGTTCGTGGCCTCTCCACGCCATGCCGACGGCCTTCTCGTCACCGGACCGGTCACAAACCACATGGAACTCGCCTTGAAGAAGACCTACGAGGCGCTGCCCGACCCGAAAATCGTCATCGCCGTTGGAGCCTGCGCCGCCTCGGGCGGAATCTTTCGCACACACCCGGAGTCGAGCAAAGTCCTCGCCGATATCATCCCCGTCGACTTGTTCATCCCGGGGTGTCCACCCCATCCGGCCACAATACTCGACGGGTTGCTGCGGTTGGTCGGCCGAATAGATGAGAAAGAGTAGGTCTCGCGGCTGGCCCGCATGTTGCACCGGCGTGTGTCGATCCGCGAAGCATACGCTCAGATACCCATGACCTCCGGGCTTGATCTCGGTCTTGTGGAATCAGGTCGCGATCTTATCGATGGCTTTACTGATCGCATGCCATGACATGGTCGCACATTTGATCCTGAGCGGATAGCGGCGGACGCCCTCCAGAGAGGCCATGTCGCCCAACTCCGCCAGGTCTGAATCCTTCTCGCCGCGCATCACGGCCACGAAATCGGCGATGATCTGCCTGGCCTCGTCCACGGGCTTGCCAACGACCGCTTCGGCCATCATCGACGCCGATGCCATGCTGATGGCGCAGCCGTGGCCATCGTAGCGGATATCTTTGACTACACCGTCGGCAACCACGGCCGTCATCCGGATCTGGTCGCCGCACGTCGGATTATACTCGTCCACCAGAACTTCGTCGTCATTCAGTTCAGAGAAGTGGCGCGGGTTCTTGAAGTGATCAAGGATGATCTCCTGGTAGAGTTCATCCATATCTGCATTGCTGCTCATACCTTAAAGAAATCCTTTGCTTTTCCAATCGCGTAGACCAACTGGTCAACGTCCTCTTCCACGTTATACAGATACACGCTCGCCCGGCTCACGGCGCCGACTCCTAACCGCTTCATCAACGGTTGAGCGCACATATGTCCGGCCCGTATTGCGACGCCCTCACGGTCGACAAGCTGCGAAAGATCATGTGGATGAATGCCGGCCACTTCAAACGAAATCGCCCCGCCCCGCTCGGGCGCCTTGCCGAATATCTTAATGCCCTCTATCGCCGAAAGTTTTTCGATGGTGTACGCCGTCAACCGCCGATCGTGTTCGAGAATCTTGTCCATACCCAGGTTCGCCAGGAAGTCGACGGCCACACCCAATCCAACAGCCCCGGAGATGTTGGGTGTTCCCGCCTCGAATTTGTGAGGAACCTCCGCCCAGGTCGCGTCATCAAGACTAACGCGATTGATCATCTCTCCTCCACCCATGAAAGGATCCATGTCCTCCAGAAGCTCGCGTCTTGCATAAAGAGCGCCTATGCCTGTCGGCGCGCACATCTTGTGACCGGAGAAAGCAAAGAAATCCACTCCCAGGTCCTGCACGTCAATCGGCATATGGGGAGCGCTTTGCGCTCCGTCCACCAGCACTCGCGCCCCCGCAGCCCGAGCGGCGTCCGCAAGTTCCTTGACAGGATTAATGGTTCCCAGCACGTTCGACATATGCGTTACGGCGAACAGTTTCACCTTTGAAGACAGGCTTCTATGAAAAGCCTCGATATCAAGGGATCCGTCGTCGAGCACAGGAACGTAGACGAGTTTCGCCCCTTTTTCCCGCGCGAGAATCTGCCAGGGGATGATGTTGCTGTGGTGCTCCATTTCCGTGAGCAGAATCACGTCGCCCTCTTCTATGAACTTCCTCCCCCACGCATAAGCAACGAGATTGATACTTTCTGTCGTGCCGCGCGTGAAGACTACAGACTCCTCCTGCCCGGCGCCAATGAAGCGCGCCACTTTCCTGCGCGATTCGTCATATTGCTCCGTCGCCCTTTCCGCGAGTTCATGCAGGGCGCGATGCACGTTTGAATTACAGAATTCATAGTACTCGCAAAGGGCGCATATGACCGGTTGCGGCTTCTGTGTCGTCGCCGCGTTGTCGAGATAGGCGAGGCGCTTGTCCCCGTGAATCTTCTGGGCCAGTATGGGAAACTGAAACCGCAGCATGGCCGGATCAAAACCAGGCCCGCGGAGGATGTCGTCCCCTGTGACAGGCGTCGTGGTCATAGACGCCCTGCCCGTTTGGTGTTCGATGTTCCATGTTCGATGTTCGATGTTCTTCTCACGCTTTCACCAGAATCTTCTCGCCTTCGATTTTCACTTTGAACGTCGGGATCGGCTTTGTGGCCGGCAGACTCAACTGTTGACCGTTTCGAATATCAAAACGCGCGCCGTGAAACGGACAGGTCAACTCACATCCTGCCAGATCGCCGCTGATCAGAGACATTCGCTGATGACTGCACCAGGCGCTCACTGCGTGAAACTGACCATCGACCTTGAAAAGCCCAATCTGCTTCTCTCCGCCCAGATCCACCAGCTTCCGATCCGTTTCCTCAAACTCGCCGACCGTGGCGACCTCATGCCACTCCTTGCTGTCAAACAGTCCCATCGTTATCTCCTGCTCCCTTTTTCCCTCGCTGCGAAGCTACCCTCTCTCCTGCACGTACGCATGCACCCGGTCACGAATAAACTCGTAGGGTATTCTTTGCGCGACCTCGTCGTAAAATCCGTTAATCACGACCTTGCGGGCCTCATCCTGGCTGATTCCGCGCGAGCGAAGGTAAAACAACTGGTCTTCGTCAAGATTCCCTATCGTTGCTCCGTGACTGCACTTCAGGTCATCCGCATCAATCAGCAGACCCGGGATCGTGTCGGCTCTCGCCGAATCGCTCAGAACAAGATTGTTGTTCGTCTGATACGCATCGACTTTCACCGCTCCCGGCTTCGCGACGATAATGCCCTGGTACACGGAGTGACTCTCGTCATTCACCGCTCCCTTGTACAGAAGCCGACTGTACGTATTCGGCGACGAGTGTATCTGCAAGGTCTTCTGGTCTACGTGCTGTTCGCCGTGCGTGAAGAACAGGCCGTCCAGTTCAGCCGCGGAGCCCTCGCCCGCAACATCACACGCGATTCGGGCTTTGACCAGGCGAGAACCGAAATTGAGCCCGATCCACTCAATGGTCGCGTTTCTTTCGACGCGGGCCCAGTCGTTGGCAAGATGCGCGCTCTGATCGTTCAGCTCCTGCAGGCTGATCACCTTCAGGACAGCACCATCTTCCACATACATTTCCTTCGTCGAGACACAGATCACCGCGCTGTCCGGACTGTTCCCGGTGCATTCGACTACGGTAGCGGACGACTGCGCACCGGATGAAAGGACCAGGCGAGGGACAAATGCCCCCGCTTCCGACTCGACGTCGCAACGCACCAGAATACCCCTCTCCAAGACCACGTTGGGCTCTATCCGGACCAGCAACCCGAAATTCCAGAACGCGGAATTGAGCGCTTCGAACTTCCCGGCTTCCTCTCCGATCGCTTTGCCGTCAAGATACTGTGCCATCAATCCAGGCTCCTGTTCAGCAGCTTCGGAAAGACCCATCACTTTGACTTTGCCATCGGCAAGAAGTCCCGAGGCATCCTGTACGCCGAAGCCGTCCGCCGACACGCTCACCACGATGTCGAACAGGCTGTCATTGGGTCCCGCGACATATTTTCCTGCGGGAATGACGGGCAGAAGCTGCACTTTATCGAACGGGAACATCTGCGGGCTCGTGCGGCGCCACTCCTCATCCACTGCCCTGGGAGCGGGCAGGCCGAGGTAGCGCTCAAAAGCCTTCTGCCTTGCGGCGATGGAGGCTTCCGCGTCGGTCAGTACCAGTTGCTCGAAAGCCCCGGCATCAAACCCGGGAATGTTCTCTTCTCGTTTCTCTGCTTCCATTTGCGTGTTCATAACTCACAATCCAATCCACAATCCAAAATCATCCGATGCTTCCCTCAAGTTTAATTTCCAGCAGTTTCGTGGCTTCGACCGCGAATTCCAGGGGAAGCTTCTTGAATACGTCCTTGCAGAACCCGTTGACCACGAGATTGATCGCGCTCTCTTCATCAATGCCGCGGCTCTTGATGTAGAACAGTTGATCCTCGCTGATCTTGGAAGTCGTGGCCTCGTGCTCGATAATCGCCGTGCTGTCTTCCGCTTCGATATACGGCACTGTATTCGCACTGCATTTGTCTCCGACCAACATGGAGTCGCAGATCGAGTAGTTTCTGCATCCCTTCGCACCCGGAACAACCTGAACAAGACCCCGATATGTATTAACGGACTCGTCACACGATATCCCTTTGGAGACGATCGTACTCTTCGTGTTGTTGCCGACATGAATCATCTTCGTCCCGGTATCGGCCTGCATCCGGTTGTTGGTCACGGCCACGGAGTAGAATTCACCGGTGGAGCCGTCGCCCTCAAGGATACAGCTCGGGTACTTCCACGTGATCGCCGCACCCGCTTCCACCTGAGTCCAGGAGATTTTCGATTTCCTGCCCCGGCAGTGACCGCGCTTGGTCACAAAGTTGTAGATGCCGCCCCGGCCCTTTTCATCACCCGCGTACCAGTTCTGAATGGTCGCGTACTTGATCTCCGCGTTGTCCATCGCGATCAATTCGACCACGGCGGCGTGCAGTTGGTTGGTGTCGCGCATCGGAGCCGTGCAGCCTTCGAGGTAGGACACGTAGGCGCCTTCGTCCGCGATAATCAGCGTGCGCTCAAACTGCCCCGTGTCCTGCGCGTTAATACGAAAGTAGGTCGAGAGTTCAACCGGACATTTCACGCCCTTCGGAACGTAGACGAAGGATCCATCCGTAAATACCGCAGAGTTCAGCGAGGCAAAGTAGTTGTCGGTGTGCGGGACTACCGCCCCCATGTACTTCTTGATCAGATCAGGATGCTTGATAATCGCTTCTGAAATCGGACAGAAGATAATGCCCATCTCCTCGAGCATTTCCTGATGGGATGTAGCCACTGACACACTGTCAAAGACGGCATCGACAGCGACACCCTCCAGGCGCTTCGCTTCACCGAGCGGAATGCCTAGTCGCTCAAAGGTCTTCGAAATCTCCGGGTCTATCTCCCCGTCTTCATTCTTGAAGCGGTCAATCATCTTCTTTGGAGCCGAGTAGTAGCGGATGTCCTGATAGTCGATCTCCGGATAGTCCAGCAACGCCCATCGCGGCTCTTTCCTTGTCGTCCACCATCTGTACGCCTTCAAACGCCACTCAAGCATCCACTCCGGCTCATTCTTCTTGGCCGAAATAAAGCGAATGATATCTTCATTCAGCCCCTTCGGAGCCTCATCAGCTTCGATGTCAGTAACGAAGCCGTACTTGTACTCGCCGGAGGCAAATGTCTCTTTTGTTTCAATTTCACTCATATACCTGACCTCTGACTTCTGCCTTCTCTCCCCTAACCAACCAGTACTTCATGGCCGAATTTCTCGCGCACCCAGTCGTAGCCCTTTTCCTCAAGTTCTTTGACCAGCTCACGGCCGCCCGTCATGACGATCCTTCCATCGATCAGAATATGGATGTGGTCGGGGTGGATATAGCGGAGGATGCGCTCGTAATGGGTAATGACGAGGACGCTGAATTCAGGGCCGACCAGTCTGTTCACACCCTTCGAGACGACCTTGAGCGCATCGATATCCAGGCCGGAATCGGTCTCGTCCATGACGGCCAGGCCCGGCTTCAGCGTGAGCATCTGCAGGATCTCCATGCGTTTCTTCTCGCCACCCGAGAACCCGTCGTTCAGATAACGATTCACAAAGGTCTCATCCATCTCGAGGTACTTCATATTATCGCGCAGTTCCTTAAGGAACTCGGTCGGCTTAACCTTCCCGCCTTCGCCGGCAATCGCATCAACCGCGCTTTTCAGAAACTTCGCGACGGTTACGCCCGGGATGGCCACGGGGTACTGAAAGGCCAGAAATAGCCCAAGGATCGCGCGCTCTTCGGGGTCCATTTCGAGGATATTCTCTCCCTTGAAGAAAATCTCACCCGCAGTCACTTCATAGGAGGGATGCCCCATAATCACACAGGCAAGAGTACTCTTGCCGGAACCGTTGGGTCCCATCAGCGCGTGCACTTCGCCCTTGTTGATAGTCAGGTTCAAACCCTTAAGAATCAGCTTATCCTCCACGTTAGCGTGAAGGTTCTTGATCTGAAAATACGGCATCTCACTCATAGTTCTTCTCATTCATTCGATGTTCATTGTTCGAAGTTCGATGTTCGATGTTCAAAGATCGAATCCAAGCTCCAACTTAGCTTCTTCAGACATCCGGTCCGGGCCCCAGGGGGGATTCCAGATAACGTTCAAATTCACTGCCTTGATGCCCGGCTGTGTCTGCGCGGTCTGATCGACCTGGTACAGAAGCTGAGGACCATAGGGACAGCCCGGCGTCGTCAACGTCATATCGATATCCGCCGCGCCGTCTTTCACCCGCACATCATAGAGAAGTCCGAGATCCACAATGTTCATGTGCAGTTCGGGATCCAGAACCGTCTTTAGAAGTTCACGTACAGCATCCTGCAGTTGTTCGTCTGTCAGCGTCTGCCCTTCCCCCTGTTCTTTCACTTCGTCCGTCATCTCCTCTTCCTCACATTGGATCCCCCGGTCACCTGATCACCGGAGTGAGTCTTCTCTTCCCTCTGAACTGCCCGAGATTCATATTGTAGATGTAGGCAACAAGCTGGTCCTGCATCTGCGTGACAGGCTCCTTGATATTGCAGGTTCCATACTGCCGGCAGGCCTCAGGGTCTTCGCTGCAGGCCGCAATATGCACGGGACCGTCAATGGCCTCGATCACTTCGCCCAAGGTCATCTCATCCAGCTTCCGTGCGAGACGATATCCGCCGTGAGCCCCTGAGGTCGACTCCACGACCCCGCCTTTGGCAAGGCACTGAAGCACTTTGCCGAGCAGTTCGCCTGGAATTCCGTATTGGTCGGACACCTCTTTGGCCGATGCCAGATTGCCCCGGCGCAGGCCGTCCATATGGAGGAGCGCCATCAGGCCATATTCAACTTTCTTGCTCAGTTTCAGCATCGCCCAGCCATCAGGGACCAAATAGGTCGCATTTACTTCCAAAAAAATAGACCGGTTCCCGATCTCTTGAGGCAATATAGCTTCCCCGTTGCGGCTGTCAAACGTTTGCGGCACGGAATCAGCGGGACTCGGGCGGAGGTCCACGGTGCATATTCTCAAAGAAGGAGCGCATTGAAGTGACGTCGACAATGCCGTTCAGGTACTCAACAAACTGAACGGCTTCGTCTTCAGCGTAGCCGAAATCCAGACCTATCTCATAAAATTCCCGGTCCCGTTGCGCATCCAGCATGGGTGTCAGTTCCACGATGTTGTCCCGCATCTCGTGCATAAGTGGTCGCCGATCCTCCCGCGGGATATCGCCGCGAAGCTGTTCGGCAAGACTCCATGTGCGGTCGAGGAGCGTCAACATATGCTGATACTCCGCTGCTTCATCCTCGGACATGGACGACTTGTCCCGATCGAGAAAGTGAGCCGCTTTCTTAGCAAAACCTTCCCGCATGCGCTGCCTCGACTCTTCCCGCTGCTTCAGAATTTCCTGATAGCGCTCAGGGTCCTCCTCTTTGATTCGATCGAGCCAGTCGCGCCGGCTCTCCCAGCGGTTCGTGGAAACCAGCGTGATGTTCGTCTGAGACGCGCGCAGTGAATCAATACTGGCATCGCGCTCGGAGATCACGTGCTCCAATTCGAGTATCTGATCCCGCAACTCAGCGATCAGTTCGGCATCCCCCTGATCAGACCGATTCGACTGATCAGTCGGATCAGTCGGCGCCAACATCACGGGAGTCGCCACTTGCTCGGCTCTATAAAGTTCCAACTCTCCGCGGCGAAATCGCTCTTCTTCGGCGACTCGCTTGAAGTGGTAGGCCGCGGTGGAAGCCGCGCCCAGCAGAAGCAACATCGTGAGCTCCACCACCCAATACGCTTTCACAGATCTCTTCATATGCACTCCCCGTTACACTCTTCACAGCGTCTTGCCGACCGAAGACTGACCGCCCCACAGGAACTGTGCTACATCCTCTCACTGCACGACGCGCCGTAGGCGAAGCAGGAGAAGCAGCGATGATGTTTCATCATAATGCGGGCCTTCATGGCATCACTCAATGTGCTCCCGAGATCGTAGTCCGCATCATCGTCAACCAGCGTGCAGGCATAGACCCGCATTTCTCCGTCTTTCTTCAGGACGAACTTGGTATAGTCGCACATGAAGCCGGAGCGGCTCTTCTCGGTGTGATACGTCGTCATACAGTTCTCGGTGATCTCCGGCACGTCGGGTGTCTCTCCCGGCGTCAGAAATTCCGGAAAGCTGACGATATTGATGTCGGTCGGAACGCCGATCTCATCGAGGAACGGAGCGAACTGCCGGTCAATCGCCTCTGCGTCTTCATCCTTCGCCCGCTGACGCGCAATCGAAACAGGAAAACCGTAGACATGAAGTCTGCGCAGGGCGTCCAGCGACTGCCGGAACGTTCCCGGGCCCCTTCCCTGCTCGTGCTTCGTCTCATCGGGATAGTCTATGCTGACGCGAAATTTCAGCGGATGCGGCTTCTCAAGCAGAGGCAATACTTCTTCCATTCTATTCAGAAGAGGCTCGGTGCCGTTGGTAAGGACAAGACACGGGCAGTGATCCAATGCGCGGTCCAGGATTCTGACAAACTCAGGAATCACGAAGGGTTCACCGCCTGTGAACGAGAACTGCTCCACGCCCATCGACATCGCCTCGTCTATGAAAGGCTTCGCGTCATCGAACGTGATTGGGTTGATCCGGTTGTCGCCCGGTTTTGATCCTTCGAGACAGAACGGACAACGAAGATTGCAGGTTGTCCCCGTATGAAACCACAGTTCGGTCAGCTTCTCAGGCAGAATATACCCCCTGGCTTCCCCCCGTGAGGTCAGAAGCCAGTCGCTCTCTGCCTTTGAACGTTGAACGTTGAACTTCGAACTCATGCGCTGTACGACGCGTTGAAAAAGCACTCTCTGTGAATCCGGGTTATGACCACTCCCTTTGCTTCAAGCCAGCGCGACACTTCATCAATCATGCTGTCGAGGCCGCACAGGTAGTAGTTGATATCATCGGCAACCGGCAGATCTTCGAGCAGACCCGTGACCCTTCCATGGAAGTAGTCGGGATGATCCTCCCGCGAAACAGCCAGGCGTAGGTCGCAGCGACCAGCGAGATAAGCCCTCTCGCACGCGTCATCCAACTTACGTACACCGTGGAGGCACTGGATAGGAGTGCGCGCGGGATCAGAGCGGAAGAACGAAAGAAACGGCGCAATCCCTGTGCCCGTGGCCACGAATACGAAGCGGTCGCCGTGTACCGGCGCTCCCGGTCGGAACCAGCCGAAAGGCGGACTGATCTGAACCGTGTCCCCCGGTTTTCTGTCAGCGAGATACGGAGAGACTATGCCGCCTTCCATGCGGCGGATCAGAAAGCGCAGGACCTTTTCATCGGTGCCGGAGGCTATGCTGTAAGGTCTGGACGTCTTTCCATCCGCGCTGAAAAGAGCAAGACAGTCGCCCGGCACAAAAGAAATCCCGTTACGTTCGAGATCGAGCTCAAAGATCTGGTCCGAAAGCCAACGTCTTTCGCAAACTGTAAGAGATGCATTCATTGATAAAGGGTAGTCGAGAGTTGTAGCTCTATCTTACTATTCATATGCAGCGAGCGTCATCGGGAGGAGCAACTTGTCATCCATAGCTTGCAGAGCGACGGAGGAAGCGATGCGGCGATCCAGGGGAGAACGTCTGGATTGCCACGCTCCGCCATTCGGCGAAGCTCGCGATGACAGCGTCTGGCCTGTTTCGGTAGTCTAAAAGAAATCGTCCCGGTGCTCCTCTCCTTCAAACTCACCCAGGTAGCGTACCTCACGCTTAAGCTCAAGATCGAACCTGTCCTTCACGGCATGTGCCATCTGTTCGACAAGATCCCTGACATCCTGCGCGGTACACCCTTCGCCCTTAACGACGATATTGGCGTGCTTCTCGAACACGCGGGCGCCGCCGACTCGCATGTCCAGTGCACCGGCCTCCTCCAGAAACCAGCCTGCCGCCTGTCGCCGTCCTGCCGCTGAGGTCGGTTCGATGTTCCGGAATATACTGCCGATACACGGGTCTACCGAGAGATCGGGGTGCTTCTCAGCCCTGATCTTCAGAATGCGCGCGCGTTCCTCCATCTGCTTCGCGCGATCACCGTTTCCCGATGAGAAACATGCGGAAATGATCGTTTCGCCTGACTGCTGAATGTCCGAGCGCCGATACGCGAATCCCAGCGTGGAGGCGTCTGCTTCGCGGACCGCTCCCGTTTCATCCATCAGCGTCACTGACTGCAACACATCGGCAATCTGTTCGCCCCATGCTCCCGCGTTTCCGGCAATCGCGCCGCCAACAGTTCCCGGGATGCCGGTACAGCTCATCAACCCGGAAATGCCCTCCCGGGCAGTGAACTCCGCGAGCTTGTCGAGCGGTGAGCAGGCCGTGACTTCGAAGAAATGATCCTCCCGCTCAATCGACAGCCGGTCAGAAACAAATCGAACAACGACACCGTCGTATCCGGCATCCGAGACAAGAACGTTGGAACCGCCGCCAAGGATAACAAACTTCACGCCGGTCGTTGTCAGACTGCCGACTGTCCGGATAAGTTCATCAGGGGCACTGCACGATATGAGACAGCGGCACGGACCACCCAGCTTGAAAGTCGTGTAACCGCTGAGCGGCGCGTTCTCGCGAATGTCTATGCCGGGGAGCAACTCTGAGAAATCAGCCATATCGTGTTCACAAACCGCCATGCACCGGCTCACATGAAGTTCGCCCTCCAGAGATTCAGTCATCTTTCAGAAATGTTTTTGAATCTTCCTCCAGCCTCGCAAGAAGCCACAGGTAGTCCGAGAGGCGATTCATCCAGACCAGCAGATGCTGATTGCCGACAAGCCCCCCCTCGACAAGCTTAACGACCTTCCGCTCGCATCTTCGCGCCACGGTCCGTGCGTGATCAATATGCGCGGCGGCAACGGTACCCCCGGGAATGACAAAGCCCGAAGGCATGGCAACCACGGCCTCAATCGCCTCCCGCCTGCTTTCCAGAAGCCCTAGCATTTCCTCGTCCACCCGGTTCTCCAGCCGTCCGACATGTTCCTCGCCCGTGGCCAGCTCCGCCGCCACGATAAACAGATCCCGCTGAATCTCCAGAAGGGCTCCCGCGACCTCTTCGTTTCGACAAAGATTGCGGGCGACACCGAGTATGCTGTTCAGCTCGTCGATATCTCCGTATGCATCCGTTCGCGGAGAATCTTTTGAGACAAACTCTCCGGAAAAGAGCTGAGTCTGACCTTTGTCACCGGTCTTCGTCGTAATGCTGGGCTTCTTCTCCATAGGACCTTAGATTCCGCCAAAGCACACGGGATGTCAACGGATACGGAAGGAGTTCAAAGTCCTCAGTTCAAGGTTCAAAGAGTCTCTATGCCTCCTTTGAACTATAAACTTTGAACTTTGAACCTTAAGCACTAGGCTCTGAGAATCATGTCTGATCCTTCTTACACAGACTACCTCGAGACAGCGATCGCTGCCGCCCGCGCCGGCGGAGAGCACGCGTATGCCAATCAGTATCGCCGCAACGAGGTGGACGAACAGTTCGCGCATGACGTGAAACTGGTCCTGGACCGCGAGACGCAGGCGGTCGTGGAGAAGGTCCTTCGCGACAGGTATCCGGAACACGCGATCCTGGGTGAAGAAGGCGGCGAGGCGGACGATTCGCGTCCGACGTGGATCGTGGATCCCATCGACGGCACCGTTAACTACTTTCACGGCATGCCGATCTGGTGCTGTTCCGTCGCGATACAGGTGGACCGACGTATCGTAGCCGGAGCCGTCTATGTCCCTCCTCTGAACGAACTCTATACGGCAACGACAGATGGGCCGGCCCTTCTGAACGGCGAACCCATCGGGCCGTCCAAAGTCGCCTCACTCGCGGAGGGCATGGTGGCTACGGGTCTTTCTAAAAACGTGAGTGCCGGAGGGGTTATCGACCGGCTTACACGGCTCTCCCTGTCGGCTCAGAAGGTACGAATCATGGGTGCAGCCGCTGTCGATATCTGTCACGTCGCCTGCGGACGGGCGGATGGATATATCGACTCGGGCATCTACATCTGGGACGTCGCGGCCGCAGGACTGATCGCAGAACGCGCAGGCGCACAGGTGGAGATCATCGAATACATCGACGATATGCAGTTCCGGTATCTCTGCTCAAACGGGCTGATTCACGATGATTTGAAGAAGATCATCACAGATCAGTATCAAGAGCCCGAAGACTGACCGTCACGCGAACGGAAGGCCGTTCTTTCATCGAGACCGTCACAACGTCCCACGCAACCGTCTCGCGGCCCACCTTCACAAATCCTTCTTCGCTGTCGACGTCCCACTCCCCGGCGGCGTCACCATCTTCCAGACCCAACTGCCGGCTGGTGAATGTCGATTGCGCACCAAGCGCCGCCTCTTGAAACAGCTGAGCCTGTCTCTCCGCGGTAAGCGAGCGTATGAGCGATGTGCCTACAACAGTTGCCAGCACACCGACAATCAGAAGGGCGACGAGCACCTCAATGAAGGAGAATCCGTTCTCTTTGAACTTTGAACTGAGAACTTTAAACTTAGGAATCCCCACTGGAAATATCCGCCGCATCATCCACTCCGCCGGGTTCGCCGTCGCTTCCGTAGCTGATAATCTCATAAGGCAGGTTATCTCTCCCCGGAACCAGGTAGATGTACGGCCGCCCCCACGGATCGAGGGGCACATCCCTGCTTTCGAGATACCCTTCGTCCGGATAGTTGCGGGGAACCGGCGCGGTCGCGGGCTCCCTGACCAGCGCATCAAGTCCCTGCTGTTGAGTCGGAACGAAACCGTTCTCCGTGCGATAGACCTGGATCGCAGTCTGCAGATTCTTGATCTGCACTTTCGCGGCAGTGATCCGCGCTTCGGCAGGCTTCCGCAATACGTTGCCCCCCACAATCCCCGCCAAGACCGCGATGATGACGAGAGCGACGAGAATCTCAATCAACGTGAAGCCCTGCCTGCGATCGCCTCGATGTCCGATGTTCGATGTTCGATGTTCGATGTTTTCCATCCTCACCCTCCGAGTCCCAACTCCTGCTGAGCAGTCTCATTTTCAATAGTCGCAAACTTCTTGTACAGCGCCTCGAGCTTCGCCACATAGTAGGGAACATTCTCATCCCTGTTGTCCGGATCCCATTCTGCCACGGATCTGGCCGCTTCGTAAACAGCGACGCTCTTCTTCGCACCCGTCACGTAGTACGATATCTGATCCCCCGCCTGGTAAGCCCGTCCCGAATTCAAGGCCAGCTCGTATGCCGCGTTGCGGCCCCGGCTCTTGCCCTTGATCTTCTCCGCGTACGTGGCGGGGGCGTCCTGGAGTGTCTCGGTCTTGGCGAGCATCTGAATCGGCCAGGTCTTCTCCTCGATGCACTTTCTATACTGATCGTGCAGTTCACCGATCCGCTCGTTGTTCCGCTCGAGCTTCAATCTTAACATCTCCCGCAAAAACTCCCGCTGGAATCTCTCCAGGCCGCGGGACTTGAGGGCCGCACCCTTGATGATTACCTCATCATGCTCGTCAAGAAGTGCATAGTTCTTCATCTTGTAGCTGAACATCGCCTTGTACTCGGCATCAAATTCGATATCGATGCCCTCAGGCAATGAGGCCTCAAAGTCGGCTCTGAACTTCTTCAGCTCCTTATCTGACTTGAAGGGCGGCGGAACGAAGTAGATACCGTCGGTGTCGATCTCGATGGTCTTCGCGCCATTGCCGTCGAGCCACTTGATCATCTGCTTCAGAAGCTGTCTTCCCTCGTAGGCCACTTTCTCGGCGGAAGAGAAATCGCTGAAGCGCGCCTGACGAAAACCCAGGTAACCGTAAAACGAATTGATCAGGATCTTAAACGTGCTCTGAAGCGCGTCAAGGTAGACCTTCTCGTCAGCGTTCTTTGTGTTCTGCATTTTCGTCTTCGCGTCGATCCTGAACGAACGCAAGTAGTCGAGCAACTCGAGGAATATCCTCAATTCGTCTGTCCTGGGGCACAACTGCTGAGTCAGCATCAGGGATGGATACAGCGAGCGAACGTCACAATGATGAACATTCTCCTCAACGCCGACGACAAACACGTCGGTGTATCCCCCGGCGAACTCCCGCGGTATATCCGGATACGGGATAGCCTCATCCCGCCGGACGTATTCACGGAGCAGAAGAGAGTCAATCTTCGCTCCGTTGCCCCTGACGCTGACATTCTGATACGAGAAAGGAAGAATCTGGGCCTGCGCGAAGTAGATCGGGGACAGGATGTTGCTGATTTCACGCGTCTCGATGATGTCATCACAGGCGTAGTCCATGAGCGTTGAGGGATCCTTATCGAACATGGACGCAATCTCCGCTCCCTCGATGTACGTCCTTCCTTCGGGAGCAACGCCGAAGTGGATAGCGACTTCTTTCAGTCCAAATCCCTCAAGCGCACGGTTGGTGATATCGTAAAGCTGGACCAGGAAAAGCGTGTCGATGACGTGCCGGCCGAATATGTCGAACTTCGGATACGTGATGGACCGCTCCCCTGCGATAAAACGGCCGGGACGGCTCTTAATCGTGCTTCCGTCCCTGCCAAGCGTCATCTTCACTTTGTGACGCTTCGCGCGCGTCGCGATGAACGGCAGATCGAATCTGAAAATGTTGTGTCCCTCGATAACGTCAGGATCTTTCTCCTTCACTATCTCGACGAACTTCTGCAGAAGCGCCTTCTCGTCGAGTTCCGCCCCTGAGAGCACTTCCGTCCATCCCGTCTCGTCCGCCAGGGCAATCGCGATGATCCTGTCCTCTTCACGTTCGGCGTTGGGGAACTCATAGCCTTTCGTCGTGTAGGTCTCGATATCGACCTGGAGCCGTTTGAGTTCTCCGAACTTCAATCCCTTGAACAGCGTTCTGCCAGTGAGCAGTAGGTACTGTTGGACCGGATCGGTGAGGTAGTAATAGGGAGCTTCTCCTGAAGAGGGATTCTGGCCCGTTTTCCTTCGCAGGAACTTAACCGCGTCCTGGCAATCCTTCCACGAATCGAACTCGGCCCGGTATTTGAAGGCCCCCTTCCCTGACAGGTCGTGAATCCCGTGTCGTATTTCCGAATCAGACAGCAGATCCGGGCTGACCAACCAGATGAACGGCTTGAAGGGCTCCTTCTCCTGTGTGAGTGCGTTGCCGGCGCGAACGAACCGGGTGATCTCATCGGCGGCGTCCTTGTTCCTCGTCAACTCAACGGCAACAAGACCTTCACCGGGATGGTGACCGAAGATGAGGCGGTTGTCAGACGGGTCCTTGATCATTCGAACAGTATAGGGAAGAAGTCCGAGATCAGAAGTCAGAAGTCAGAGGGCCGCGCAGAAGCACCCGTTCCAGGCGTGGAACTTCCAATGCCTGGAAATTCCGACGGAAAAAGTTCCAAGCCCTGGAACTTTACTTCTTTGTGGATATCTTGAGCGGACAGTAGAGGGGGCACCACCCGATCAAACCCGTAATCAGAGGTATCGCGCCGACGGCCCCCCACCAGTTTTTGAAGTAGAGTCCGGCACCGATGATGGCCACGCCGACGAGTACCCGAATGATCTTATCCGTCTTTCCAACATTGCTTTTCATAGTGTGTTTCTCCCGCTGTTAGGACACTCTGCTGAGTCTACTTTATCCCGTATTTATCGATTTGCGAGCAGCTCTCACACGATTCGCGACTCAGTTCATCTTCGATGCCCCGCAGCACCTCTTCCGCGATCGCTTTTTCGGTCCTGAACCTTTCAACCAGTTCTTCTACGGTGACGTAGCCGTATTTTTCACTGAGCCGCACCCAGTCACGCCCGTACCTGTAGGCTCTGCCCAGCATCGCCTTGCGGATGATCGGCCGCGCATGCAGAACCGGCGCGAGATCCAACTGCCTGTACTCAACACCGGCTGCCTGCAAACGGAGAAACCACTCCGTGTCTTCCGCGTTCCCGAAGTCGCTATTGCGTACGAACTTTCGGATCAGATCGGCAGGACCCGCCGTGTTTGACATGTTGGGAGTTGTATCGGTGATGGTAACACCGTGAACGATGGCGTTCGGCACAACGGCCGCCGCCAGTTCCGTCAGCCAGTTTTCGTTCAGCGGAGAGCAGTCTGTCTCGGTGAACACAATGATATCGCCGGTGGCTTTGTCGACGGCCTCCTGAAAAGCCTCGGCCAGGCCGGGCGCGGTGGAAGTGCAAAACTCAAAAGATGGATAAGCCTGCTTCCGAAGCTCGCGCATCTTCTCTTCAATCTCGGCATCTGTCTTCGCGACGAGCACGATGCTTATTTTCGGAGGCTTGTCCGTTCCCTGTTTCTCTGCAGTGATCCACGGCTGTAACCGGTATCTCCGCACTACTTTCTCGAAGTCAGGATCCCTTGCGCCTTCGACCCGCGCCCGGGTGTGATTCCGGTCGTGGACCCGGTAGTGGAAGGCCGTATCCGGCACATACTTTCCGACCTGGTTCTGTTCGAGGAGCCGCAGCCATAAATCCCAGTCGTGATACGTGCGCAAACTCGGATCCAGTTGGACCGATGTCCGCCAGAGCATGGAGCATGTGTCGATATAGTTACCCCGGCGAAGGCGATCTGGATCAAAGTCACCGACTTCTACCCGTGTGACATCGGAGCCCTCAGGATCATAGTCGGGATGCCACGATGCTTCATAGTGCATGATCCTGTCGCCGTAAGCGAATGCCGGTCGAGATCCGTTCCTGCCGCGAGTCATCAATGCGCTCGCACACTTTCTCACAAAGTCGGGCTCAAGCCAGTTGTCTACATCGAGAAGAAGAATCCTGCGCCCACGACTCATCGACAGTCCGAATATGCGCGCCCGGTTCGCGTTTCCCTCCTCAATTCTGAAGTAGCGAATCCGCCTGCTACGCTTGCGATACCGCCTGACGACCTCTGATGTCGAATCTCGGGAGCTGTCGTCGACGACAATGATCTCGCGCGGCACATATCCCCTCTCCTGCTTGAGAATACTGTCGAGACAGGCCGGCAGAAAAGCGGCCCCATCCCGGCATGGAATGATGACAGACACGTCCCTGGCAAAACGACTTTCGGCAAATCTAAAAGGCACTCGCCCCTCCACTGACTACCGCTCACACCCGAACACAGCGGATCCATAGTGAAGTCCTTAAGCCCATAAGGCAACCTCTCCTATTTCAGGAACCACTCGACGGTGCGGGCAAGACCTTCATCGAACGGCACCGAGGGATTCCAGCCGAGAAGTTCCCTGGCCCTGGTCGAATCGGCCTGGGAATCGCGCACGTCCCCAGGACGCGGTTTGCCGTGAAGCGGCGGGATGTTTTTGCCCATGATAGCTGAGATTTTCGCGGCGAGTTCGTTGATTGACGTGCGGTAGCCCCACGCAAGATTGTATACACCGCCCGCGGCATCCTCCGGCGCCGTGCAACAGCACAGATTACCGGCGATGACGTCCGCGACAAACGTGAAGTCGCGCGTCTGTTCCCCATCGCCGTCAATCGTCGGAGGGCGCTCGTTCTTGAATGCGTCAACGAACAACGGGATCACCGCGGCGTACTGTGAACCCGGATCCTGCCTGGGGCCGAAGACATTAAAGTAGCGCAGTGCAAATGTCTTCAACCCGTAGAGACGGTGGAAAATGCGGCAGTAGTGTTCGCCGGTCAACTTGTTCAGCGCGTAGGGCGAAAGCGGATTGGGAGTCATATCTTCCCGCTTCGGCAAAGTGGGGGTATCGCCGTACACGGAAGAAGACGAAGAAAAGACAAAACGGTCGACGCCGGCATCGCGGGCCGCGATCAGAAGATTCAATGTGCCTGTCACATTGACTTCGTTGCTCGTGAATGGATCCTCGACCGAACGGACCACCGACCCAAGTGCTCCGAGATGCAGGACGAAGCGAACGCCATCAACAGCTCTCTGAAGATCGTCAACGTTTCTCAGGTCGCCCACGACAAGGTCGATACTGCTTTCGAGACCCGCGAGGTTCTCACGCCGCCCGGTCGAGAAGTTATCGAGCACGCGGACGCTTGATCCATCGGAAACAAGTTTGTGAACAATGTTGGAGCCGATAAAGCCCCCACCGCCGGTTACAAGGTAGTCAACAGCCATGCAGAAATATCCCCAGTTATCGTCCCAGATCCAGGTGAGCCCTGGGCAGCGCCAGTATCCAGAGCTGAGCCCATACAGTGATGTCGTTATCGACCTCTTTCCACCCGACGCCCCAGCCAAGACAGTCCATTTTATGGTCTATCTCATAGCGATGCTCTTCGATATCGTTGCCGTCGAGGTCATAACGCCAGTAGGCTCGGTAGGTCCATTTCTCCTCTGGAAACAGTTCCGTACTGAATGCGATCTGATCACGCCTCTCATCGATGAATCTGTACTCAAGTCCGGCGGTCGACCCCGCCCGGCTCTCCAAATACATCTGCGCGTTGAACTCTTCGATATTGGTGTCATAGAAATTGTAGCGGCCATCGACATCCAGGGAGTACCAGTCGACAAATCTGAATTCCGCATCGACATCCAACGTCGAGAAATCATCCTCTCCCTCTGCCGGATCAAGGCGGTAGTCGGTATGAACGTCGAGATCAAGGAGGTCCCGGATCTGCTTCTGCTTCTTTGTCTGGAACTTGTTCCTGACGCCGAGCCTGATCTGATGAAACTTGTCCAGCGCGTCGATATCATCGAACTGGTAAAGGTCTGCGGGTTCAACGCTGGGCGTCGGGACGTAGGTGTACTGGGCATAGGGCTCGACTACGTGGCGCAAGCCGCGGCCGAACCGGTTCTGGTTGGGACTGATCTCCTTGAACGATTTGAACGAGGTCTCGAAGCCCAGTTCAAAGAGGGAGCGGAATTCGGCGCCTCCGCTCGCCACTGTGATTTCGATGTTGGTTTCGGTGCCGATCACCACACCATTCGTATCAGTCAGAGGCGACAAGACCTCATTCTCCGTGGCCAGGGGGGTATCCGAGTAATATGTGCCTCTCACTCCTGCCTGCGGGATGAAGTTCAGAAACCCGAAATGCCGTGTGGGATAGATAAAGACATGGTGCGTATCGAGGCGAAGAGAGTCGTAATCCTCGATTCCCGAGCCCTCCGGGAATACGCGCGCCAACCGGGCGAGGCTGTTGTCACTCTCGTAGTAGAATCCAGAACTGCCGACCTCCTGGCGGCTTATATCGAGGGTCAGTTCCGGCGTCCGGTCCACACTCTCGTAGAAGTCATTCAGCCTCTTGGTAACCTCCGCGCCCACCGTGTAGTCGTCTTCGCGGTGCAGGAGAGAAACGCGATTCTCCGGCTGGGAGTTCCTCCTGAACTCGCCGTCGAAGAAATCCTCGAGTACGTCCGGATCACTCAGGTAGTTCAGTTCGGTGATAAGGTAGGTCCGGTCGCTCATCTTCTGGTTGTGCGACAGCCGCGCGCGGTAGCGCTCACTGCTTATTAAATCGCCGCGATCCAGTTCTTCTTCTTTGCTGTCAAAGGGCTCCTTGTCATCAAGGTAATACAACCTCAATCTCCCCGCGTAGTCGCGGTCCGGCGATTTCCATTCAAAGTCCTGGCCAACACCGACCCCCCGCTTCGAGCGGTAGTCGAGATGGGTTCTGCCTTTGGTGACGGGTGTTACATTGTAGTTGTAGGAGGACAGAAGAAAGGCCCCCATCTTACCGCTATAACCGGGTGTGACATCGATGCCTGTATCCCGGTCGTCAAAATCCCGTTTGGCCCACGGCAGGTAGAAGATAGGCACGGGACCGAGAAACACGCCGAAATGCTTCACTTTCAGAATGTGATTGTCTATCAGCCTTCCCTCGCGCGCTCTGAAGGAATACTCGGAGTCGCCGGGTTTGCACGTACTCATTCTCAGCTTATAGAGATGGAATTCGTTGCTTGAGACGCGCTCGGAATCTTCAGCATGTACGTAGTAGGGATCGAATTCCGCGGAGAATTCGCCGAAGTCGCCCTGCTGTGTATCGAAGTTGTAGTGAACTTCCTCGCCTGCCCAGGTGCGCCCGCCACGGTCAAATACGACATGGCCGCGGGCATACACTTCTGATGTCTCTGTTTCGACTTCGATATAGTCGGCCCGAAGCTCATCGCCGCTATCCGTTACAACAACGTTGCCGACACCTACCAGGATCTTACGGCCGGCATCGTATTCCAGCCGGTCGGCCTGAATATCCACCCCGCCGGCTGCGACACCGACGTCGGCAGCGAGAATCGTCTTCTCCAAAAGGAACCCTGTTGCCGCCGCAAGCAGCAGAACCAGCCAGAATCTGTGAAGTGTCATGCTCACCCTCATGCTTGAAATCGTGGCGCGCACCGTAGCACAGGGGCCCCCAGACGCAAAGGAGAATGTCAAATTGGACTGCAGGGGTAATCGGGGTGGAGCGGTGGTGCAGAGATCTCATCTCCATGATCCATCAACCATGGGCGGCTCTCCGGGTTGGCCTCAGCTGACTTAAGGCCGGGACATGCCTTACGGCATTGACTACGAACGATGCAAACTTCGTCTATTGTTTGTAGTGAAGCCCGTCAGGGCTGTGCCTTTCTTTGCCTGGCGCATCCGAAAGTGGTCTTAAGTCAGCGGCATTCGCCCTCAGTCCATCCGCTTGATCTTGATAATGCGGGGTTTAGGCTTCGGCATCAGCAATTCGGGAGGAACATCAATACGGACGGTCGACCCCTTGGTTTGATCGAGACTCTCCGGAGCTTCGCGGATACCTTCGTCGGACTGTTCCACCTCTGGAGAAGGTATGGTGACACCCCTGCCGCACACGGGACACTCAATCTCGACACCCGCCATGTCATCAGGCGCATCGAGATTCTGCCCGCAGCCGGGGCAGTCAAAATTGATATCAGCCATAATGACCTCGAGTTTCCGACCCCTCCGGTTCCGCACCGAACGGAACACCCTCTATAGATTAAGTAGCACACGACGGTGTGCCATGTTAAGCCAAATCATCGGGTTCGAACCCCACGCTACACCATCCGCAGGACGTGTTTGAACTGCGCCCCGGTGACGGGCTGAACCGACAAGCGAGAACCTTTCTGAACGACCATCATGTCCTTGAGCGCCGCGTCCTGCTTCAACTCGGCGAGTGCGACAATACGCGGGAACTTCTCCACAAATTCGACGTCGACCATCATCCAGACCGGTTTTTCCGGCGTGGAACGCTCATCGAAGTACCTGCTCTTCCTGTTCCACGCAAAGTGATCAGGATAACCCTCGCGGCAGATGCGGCCCACCCCTGCCACCCCGGAAGGATCGGCATTCGAATGATAGAAGAGAACCGGATCCCCCACCCTCATATCGTCGCGCATGATGTTCCGCGCCTGGTAGTTGCGGACACCTTCCCATTGCGTAGCCCCGTCCCGTTCCAGATCGTCAATCGAGTAGACAGACGGTTCACACTTCATCAGCCAGTATTTCATGAAAGCAGGTTTCGGTGTTCAGGTTTGCTGCGCGCCGCTCCCGCGACGCTTGCCCTTCGGGCCACGCCAAGTCGTGTCTGCTCCCGCGCCTACCCTCGGCGCGTCCGCTCAGGTTTCGAAGAGTAGATACATCCCCCATTCCATTTTCAACTCAGCGCTTGTGCCTGCTGCTTCCTTCCGCGGACGTGCCTCCGAAAATGCGGCGTTTGGGTTGACTCAATCTGGCGGGAAGCCGCCATTCGGTACCTGCCAGCTTCTCTTCACGGGCATGCGCCTGCGAGATAAAGCGTTCCGTGATCTTCTGAGGAGATTCCTCAACGGTCTGTTCCAAGGGCTGGTCTATCTGAACAATAGCTGCTTCGACGGGTTCCTCGATGTCTTCCGGAAGAATATTCTCCTCGGTCGGAAGGATCATGATGGCCGGTTCTTCAGCTTCGCCCTTCACCGCCAGTTCCTCGCGGAAAGACTTCATCGCATCTTTCAGCTCGCGAATCTCCGCAGCCAGCTCACTCTTTTCTCTTTCCATCCGGGCTATCTCATTCTGATATTCTTTTTCGATGCTCCTCTTCCGGGCCGCCTCCGTTTCCAGGCTGGCCTTCATCGCCGACAAATCGGCCTGCAGAGACTTAAGTGAATTTTCGTCCATCTTGGCCCTCCCAGCCTCCGCCTCAAGTTCAGTCACGCGCGCAGTCAACTGATCCCGCTCCGCCGCGGTCTTCCGGAGTTCTGCACCAATCTTCTCCGCCTCGACCCGCGCCTTCACCAGATCCTCTTCAGCGCTCTTTCCACGGACCTCCAGTTCCTTCTTCTCCCCCTCAAGCGCTTCTATCCGCGCGGGCGACGCCGCGATCTCCAGGCGAAGCTTCGCGATCTGTCTTTCACGGGCAAGCTGTTCTTCGACCAGCCGCGCCTTCTCCTCTTCCACGTTCTTAAGTTGTTTCGAGGAGGCTTTACTCAGGATCCCTGCTTCGGCGGCGGCCTTCTTTGCCTGTTCACAGTCATTGGCAAGTTCCCGGTTCTGCCGCTGAAGGCTTTCGACCTCGCTTTTCGCGGCAGCAAGCTCCTCGCCACCCGCCGCCTGGCTTGACGCCAGTTCCTCGTGCTTCGTCCGAAGTTCCTCCAGATCTTTCTTCGTCTTCTGAAGAGCGGACTTGATCTCGTCCAGCGCGCTCTGAGCGGTGGCAACGGCTTCATCCCGTTCTGCAATGACCTTGTCCCTGTCCGCCAATTCCAGAACTCTCTGTTTGATCTCCTTATCCTTTGACGAGAGTTGCCGGCGGTACTCATCACTCTCAGCCAGAGACGACTTCGCCTGCGCCAGCTGTTCTCTCAACGCCACAAGCTCCTTTTCATCGACCGGCGGCCGTGTCGGAGTCTGCGCGGCAGAGAGCTTCTCGATATGTTTGCGCGCCTTGTCCACCTCCGTCATCAGAAGAGGGAGCAAGGCATCAGCCATCGACACGTTGTCGCCGGTCCGCCGATTGGTAAGATGGAACGAGCGTTCAATTTCACCGTCCGACAACAGATTCTGAACCGCCAGCAAAGTGATTGGCCCGTACGTGGTGGAGTCGTCGATATGCACGATCCATTCCATCTTGAGCGCCTCGTATTCGTACGCCGGCTCCCAGTTCTTCTGATCGAGAGACAACTCGTCCTCCGGCCCCACGCGGCCGTCCGCGGCCCAGAGGCGCAGTTCATCAAATCCTACGGGTCCATATACCGATGAATCGGATTTCTTGAGGTACCATTTACTCATAAGATGGGCTTCCAGTTTCGACTTGAGCACCAATATAGGCGATGATCACTATTTAGATCAAATTGATATATGCCGGACGGCGCCGGATGTTAACAGGGAGTGCATGTTGGATCCTCTCGCGAGTCAGAAACAGTGCGTTGCAGTTTTCTGTAAGTATCCTGCCGACGGCGAGGTAAAGACGCGACTGGCTGAGTCTATCGGAGACGCGGCGACAAACAGGCTCTACCGCGCCATGGTGAACAGGACCCTCGATATCTGCGGTCAGCTTCAACATCCGGCCGACACGCTGGTCTTCTGCGCTCCAAATGCGAAGGATGAAGCGTACGTCGAATGGCTTGGTGCGGACCACCGGTATCGCAGGCAGTCGGGACAGGATCTCGGTGAGCGCATGCTGAATGCGTTTGAACGGACAAGGGACGAGGGATACACGGCAACGGTGCTCGTCGGAACGGACTGCCCCGCCCTGACCCCCGCTCTGATCGAACAGGCATTCTGTGAACTGGATCTCCATGAAATCGTTCTGGGCCCTTCTCACGATGGCGGATACTACCTTATCGGCGAAGTCTCTCCGCATCCCGGACTCATGAGCGGCATCGCGTGGAGCACCGACGAGGTGTTGTCACAAACCCTGCAGAAACTGCAGGAGGCCGGCACGAGCTACGCAATGCTTGAACCCCTGCAGGATCTCGACAATATGGAAAACCTCATTTTCTACAAGGATCTCGGTCTGCCCCACTTTGATGTTGAACGACTGCTGGCCGGGCTTTATTCGCTGTGATTTTCGTCGACATCGTCACACGGCAGTCGGCGCGCACCCATGGTGTGCGTGTTGTTCTGGCACGCGGCATCCTGGGGCTCACGCCCCAGGCTAACGTCGTGATGCCGCTCTGCGGCAACCATCCAAGCCGCATCGCGGCGGCAGACGATTTTCTCAATGTCACCGCAGTCCCTTCATAATTGCTTTTGATATTCCGGTCGCTTGCTGTAAATTACGGCAGACTATAGACCTAAGATTATGCGCTTTCTGCTATCAACGTTATGTATTGCAGTCCTTCTCGCGGCCGGCCCGGTTCAGGGACTGACTAACGGGGTCAGGCTGACCCTTGACGTGAGCTCGGATCTCCTGGGTGAGAACTTCCACGATGACGAGGCCGTTTCGTTGGGGCCCAACGCAGCCGGCACCATGATCGATTTCACCGCCTACGGGGTGCCCGAACGGGTTGGTATCGACGCCCTGATGGTTTACAGTAATCGTGTCGTGTTCTCCGGCGATGTGGATTTCTATACGAACGCCGAATACCACGCGGATGAAGATCTGCTCGACCTCAATGTCACCGGCGGAACATTCACGGCTTTCTGGAACGGAGACTACGCGGGTATTCCCCGGGCCGCCGACGTTGACGCCGCGTGTTTTGTGACGCCCGGCGGACAGTTCCTATTCTCCATCGATATCACGACGGAACTGCCGGGCGCGGGCACGGTCACGGACGACGACGTCATCAGGTGGAACGGAGCTTTCAGCAAAGCCTACGACGGGCAGACAAATCTCTCCATCCCCCCCGCCGCCGACATCGACGGTCTGTATCTCGGCACCAACAACGTACTCTACTTCTCTCTCGATACCACAGCCACCATCAACGGCTACACCGGGCAGGACGAAGACGTGTGGGCCTACGACATAGGGTCCGCGATTGTTACTCTCGCTGTCGACTATGACTCCCTCCGGACCGGCGCAGATGTCGTGGGCCTCGACAAAGCGACTGACAGCGACAGTGACTGGCTGACTGATTTTGAGGAAATCACGGGTCTTGATGAACCCGGAATTACGATTCCGGGAACCGCCACACCGGTCGATCCCGAAGGCAGTACGTCCAATCCGAATGACAACGATACGGATGACGACGGAGCTTCGGACGGTGAAGAAGCCGTCGCCGGCACGAATCCCCGGGACGGCAGTGACCTTCTGAAGATCACGCAGATCGATCGGGGGAGTCTGACAAACCTCGTGGCCTGGTCAACCAAGACAAACCGCACCTACATTCTCGAAGCCACTACAAATCTGGTGACCACCCAATTCGCGCCTGTCGAGACCAGCATCGTCCCCGTGCCCGGCAGCACCAATACGGTCAGAAAACACCTGACCGGCAACACGAATGTGGCGGTGTACCGAGTGCGAGTACAGACGTCGCCGTAGAAGAAGGTTTTGGGTGTTCGGTGTTCGGTGTTCGGTTGAGATAACTGCTTATTCAACCATCCCCCATCAACCATCAACTATGGGTGGTTCTGTCGGGCGGCAATCCATGGGTGGCGAATTGGGGGGAGTTGGCTCCGGCGGTAGGGCTCGAACCTACGACCTAGTGGTTAACAGCCACCCGCTCTACCATTGAGCTACGCCGGAACAGGATGAACTCCGAGAAGATAATGATGCAGGAACCTAAGTCAAGTCCGGGATTCTTCTTTCACATCTCTGTCCGGCCCTCGATTGCGCGGGAAAGAGTGACGGAATCGGAATAGGCCAGGCCGCTGCCTGCCGGAATGCCCAGAGCCAGCCTGGTTACACGGACTTTAAGCCTCGAAAGGACGTCACGCAGGTAGCTTGCCGTCGCATCGCTTTCGACATCAGAATTCAGAGCTAAAATGATCTCTTTGAAGCCTTCTTCGCGAACGCGCCTGATCAGCGCCTCGACGCGAATGTCTTCAATGCCTTTCTGGTTCATCGGAGAAATCTTGCCCATCAGGGCATGGTATCTGCCGCGATACCCTCCCGTTCTCTCGACCAGGGAAATGTCCGATGGTCCCTCGACGACACAGAGTACGGAATCATCGCGAGAGGGATCGGTGCACAGGCGGCAGGGATCTTTGTCGACCCGGGTGATGTTCCCGCATTTCGAACAGCACCGCAGTGACGCCCTGGCATCCTCCAGCGCCGCGATCAGTTCAGGAACGAGTTTCTCCGACTCCATGACAAGCCGCAGCGCCATCCGCTCAGCGGAACGCCAACCGATGCCCGGCAATCGGCCCAGAGCCTTGATTAGTCTTTCGAGAGAATCCATAAGAAACATCGAACATCGAACACCAAACATCAAACAGCGAACAGCGAACGTTTTCCGGATTCGGAATTCGATGTTCGATGTTCAGAGTTCGATGTTCCTACAAGCCCATCCCCGGCGGAAGTCCCATTCCCTGAGTGAGCTTGCCCATCTCCTCCGCGGCCATGTCTTTAGCGGCCAACAGAGCTCCGTCCACGGCCGTTGTTACCAGGTCTTCCAGCATTTCGACGTCGTCAGGATCGACACATTGGGGATCAATCTTGATCGAAGCAATCGTCATGTCTCCTCTCGCCACCGCCGTGACCATGCCGCCGCCGCTCGTAAATTCTACCGTCTTGTCGGCAAGTTCCGCCTGCATCTTCTGCGCATTCTTCTGCATTTCAGCGGCCTGCTTCATCAGCTTCATCATATTAACCATAAAGGCCTCTCATTAACCCGATCCCGGATTCCGGTTTCCGGATGTCGGATCGCGCCTGTTCCATCCGGCATCTGGAATCGGGCATCCGACATCTACTCTCTTATGTCTTCAATATCTCCGTTGAACATCTCGAGTGTTTTGCGCACGGTTTCGTTTTTCTGCCAGTGCCTTTTTGCCTCGAGTATGGAACGTTTCTCTTCAGGATCCGTCGAGAGCTCGCCGGGCTGAGTCTCCTCCGCCGCTTTTGCGATGATCATATCTCCGGGAAGGGTCGACTTCGCGTCAAGCACCTGGAAGGCGACCTTCACCTTTCCGTGGAGCAAATCCGAGAGCACTTTCTCTATCGCTTTCCGGTTTCTTGAGTGATCGATCTTCTCAACATTCGCGGCGAATTCCGGATCGAAACCGAGAGTGACGACCGAATCGGCCACGCGAACGGGTTTGGCATCGATCAGATAACCTTTTGCGAGCGGGGCCAGTTGCCCCACACGCTCGACAAGATCGTGCCAGTGAGTAGTCAGATACTGGATAGGTTTTGCCGGTATCTCTTCGGTTCGTTCCTCCGGAGCCGCTGCGGGTTCTGATGAAGGTTTCCGGGCAGTCTCGGGCAAGGAAGTCTGCGACATGGCAACGGGAGAAGGCGCATAGACTCCGCCGCCCGCCTTCAACGCTTCGACCTGCTTGATGATCTCTTCAATGGACACGACGCGCGCCGCCCTGGCCGCGCGAATGAGCGCGATCTCGAGAAGCGTCCTTTTTGACAGGGCGTAACGCAGGCGGCCCTCGGCATCGGAAAGCACCTGAACAACCCGCAGTACCCGCGCGGGTTCAGTCTTCGAGGCGAGCTCGGACAGCTCTTCGACAATGTTCTCGGATATATCAAGTTTGTCGGTGTCACCCTCCGCATATATGCAGATCAGCAGATTGCGGAAGTACTCAAGCAGTTCAAGGATCAGCCTTTGCATGTCTTTCCCATGCTCATCGAGATCATGAACGATATGGATGAGTCTCGGGATGTCCCCCGCGATCACCGCGCCCGCCAGTTCCGACAGGGACTTACGGGCAACCAGCCCGAAGACCGAAAGCACGTCGCTTTCTGTGATATCCTTGCCCTTGAAGGCGATCAACTGGTCCAGCGCCGACTCCGCATCTCTGAGCCCTCCTTCGGCGCCGCGGGCAATCGCGAAGAGCGCATCTTCCTCGATCTTGACCTTTTCACCTTCTGCAATCTCGGCAAGTCGTTCCATGATAGCTTTCGTCGCGATGCGACGGAGATCGAATCGCTGGCAGCGGGAGAGTATCGTGGCGGGAACCTTCTGAGGTTCGGTCGTAGCGAAAAAGAACTTCACATGCGACGGCGGCTCTTCGAGCGTCTTCAGCAGAGCATTAAACGCTCCTATGCTCAGCATATGCACTTCGTCGATGATGTAGATCTTGTACGGCCCCCGGGCGGGTGAGAATTGAACGTTCTCCCTAAGACCCCTTATATTGTCTACACCTGTGTTGGACGCGCCGTCGATTTCGATCACGTCGAGACTGTTGCCCGCCATGATCTCTTTGCAGGCATCGCATTTGTCGCACGGAGTGACCGACGGACCTTTTTCGCAGTTCAACGCCTTCGCGAATATTCGCGCGGAGGATGTTTTTCCGATTCCGCGGGGCCCGACAAAAAGATACGCGTGAGCAACTCGTTGATTCGTAATGGCGTTTTTCAGTGTCTCCGTGACGTGCTCCTGTCCAACCACATCATCAAACTGCTGGGGCCGCCACTTCCTCGCTAGCACTTCATACGCCATGTCGCTTCGCTCCATTCATGAATGGGGGATTGGGAGAAAGGGGGAAAGGGAGATCGCCCTCTCTTCCATTCACCCATTCTCCCACTCTCACTTCTCCGCCCCGGGCGGAAAAGTGGTCGTGCACCCTTGTTCGTCCGATCGATCAAAAACCGACGATCCCTGTTCAGACTCTGACCAGGTAGACCTACGGCACCCGAATATCATGACTTACCGCTGCTACCTTCCGGTCCTGACGGGGTTCACCAGCACTCGTCGCATAGGGCCCAGTCGTCAACGCCATTCCAGGAGGCCGATCCAGAATCTCACAGCCTCACGCGGGAATTAAACCCTGCTATAGCGGGTTGCAGGTCTTCCGCCAAGGCGGAATCAGGGCACCGCTACCTCCCCGTCTAGCACGACCAAGGGAGAGCCTACCCTCGGAGGGCAGGCAGTTCAAAGTCTAAAGTTCAACGTTCAAAGCCTTTCAAAGTTCGATGTTTGATGTTCGGTGTTCTGCGGTGCCTTTTTCCTCGCATCGGGCACCCGGTATCTGGTATCCGGTATCGGTCATGCGAATCCTCCTCTCCAACGACGACGGCATTCACGCCCCCGGCATCCGGGCGCTTTACGATGCCGTGAAGGATCTCGGCGATGTATTTGTCGTCGCCCCGAGCGTCGAGCAGAGCGCGGTGGGTCACGCGATCACGGTTTTCGATCCCATCAAGTGCAAACGCATCACCAAGGACGGGGCTTTTGAAGGATATGCCGTGGGCGGGACGCCGGCCGACTGTATCAAGCTGGCCGTCACGGAGATTCTGGACGGACCTCCTGATCTCGTGCTGAGCGGCATCAACCTCGGGCCGAACACGGGCATCAGCGTCATCTACTCCGGGACGGTGTCGGCGGCCACCGAAGGTACGGTCCTCGGCATTCCCAGCATCGCGTTTTCACTCGACACCTTCAGCGAGCCGCGTTGGGACACGGCCGCCGCGATCGCCAGAAAAATCGTGATCGGCTCCCGGGAGAACGGTATTCCGGATGAGACTCTTCTCAATGTGAACATTCCTAATCTGCCACTTGACGAGATCAAAGGCTGTGCGGTCACACTCATGGGAAGATCGCGATGGATAGAGAAGTTCCACAAACGCAACGACCCGCGCGGCAATCATTACTTCTGGCTGGATGGAGAGATGGAGCAGTTGGACAATTCGGAAGGAACGGACATCCGCGCCGTTGCCGACGGCTTCGTTTCCATTACCCCCATTGGTCTCGACCTCACGCGATATGAGGCAGTTGAAGAGCTTCAGAAGTGGGAACTCTAGCGGCGAAGCCGCTAGAGCGGGAATGGGAGAAAGGGAGAGCAGGCGAATGGGAGCCCGAAGATGCCCGCCATACCCATTCAACCATTAACCATCGACCATGGTGCAGTCGGCGTACATGGGGATGATTTCTTCCGATATTGGAAGTTGAGAGTTCGATGTTCGTTGTTCGATGTTTCGCGGTCGACGGCCGCGGCTACAGCCCCTTAATCACGCTTTCCTCTGCCCTGCGGATCGCGTCGTAGAGTTCCGCCGGATCATCGCTCTCCCGAAGCTTCACCAGCAGATCCGTGTTGTGGCACATCATGCAAAGACGGGCCAGAACGTGGAGATGTATCTTGTCGTCCTGACAGCAGATGAGAAAGAAAATGTCGGTCGTCCTGCCGTCGGGCGCGCCGAATGGAAGAGCCTGAATCGTGCGCCCCAGAACCACAAACGAGTCCTCGAAGGTGTACGGATCGTGGTGCCGCGGATGCAGCATAGCCACTCCTCCCTCCAGGGCAGTCGAGTACAGCGCCTCGCGGTCCCGCAAACCTGCCAGCAGATCTTCCGGATGGATCAGAAGATCCGTTTTCGCCGCAAGGTCAGACATCGCGCGCAGAAGAGCTGGCTTGGTCCGTGACACGATCTGTGGATCAATAAATTGCGGCTGCATCAGTTCGGTGACAATGGCTGCGTCGCGGGAGAGGTTATGCACCTTCGCCGAGGTCACCTTGTGGTAGTCCGTGAGATCCCTCTCAGAGAACCCCATAATGCGTTGAGACGCCCACGCATCCAGCTCGCGCTTTCGGAAAACCACACGGTCCCCCATCCGTTCAAACGGAATTTCCCCTCGTTTGACAAGTTGCTCGATGTCGACGGACTTGACGTGCAAGTACTCCGCCGCCGAATCTACGCTGAACATTTGATGTGGCATCGCTGTGATCGTCCGGTAAGACGCTCTTTTACCCTATGGTGCGGTTTTGGCAAGACTAAGCACGGGGTATGAAGAAGGGCTCGAACGTCGGGGTCAGATCCAGGCGAGTCCTTTTCACACCTTGACTTTGGTGTACACCTTCCTAATATTCTCGCCCTTTCTACGTGGCCAACGTAGCTCAGTTGGTAGAGCAGCTCACTCGTAATGAGCAGGTCGTCGGTTCGAATCCGACCGTTGGCTCCAGTCTTCGCAACCAGCACAGGAAACCCAGCGCTCGTTGACTACGGCTTGGCATGCCCTTCTCCCGGAAGTCATCCGGCATCAGGCTTCCGGATACCGGCATCGGCGGAGCTACTCAATCGCTTCCCGCAGGGCTTCTTGAATTCCAACGGGCTCATCCGGCGCGCTTTGCGGTTCCGGGCGAACGACGGGCCTGGTCAGGCGTCCCGGATCGTACCCCATAACGATGTGGCTTTCACCTTCACTCAAGAGCTCGACTCTCACCTGCTCAAGTAGCTCCCCACGCGGCTTCTGGAGAGTCTTGATGCTGAGATCGTAGTGCATCATCTGGCGCCGCGGAAGACTTACGGAGCTTATGACAAGTTCAAACCCGTCCATGGCAGCCAGCGTTGCTCCTTCTGCCGTCCGCCAGCGCACCTTGCCGTCCTGAATCGTGACCCGCGTCACCGGCGGCACCTTGGCCTGCGCCCTGCCGCTTTCCTCTTCGCGCGATGCGGCTGAATCCTCGCCCCCTCCGCCTTGCACTTGATCCGGCACTCCGACCCACTCGGTTAACCTTTCACCGGCTTTTCCAAGGATCTCAGGCAGCCACTGCCCCCGTCCGTTCGGCACCAGCGACAAAGCAAATCCTGACAGACTGAGCGAATCGAGTGCGAACTCCCGGCCCAGGAAGATTCGGCTGAAGTCAAAGTTGGCGTTCAACATCTCGGCCGTCACGGAAGGAGCGGTCTTCTTTTCACTATCCTTGCTGCTCACACCCTTCAATTGAAGGACCAATGCCGGAGACAATTGCGCTTCTTCAACAGTGATGTCCAGACCGAGTGACTCGCTGAGACGGTCTTCGATCAGGTAAAGGAATCCATCAGTTCTGGCGATCAACTGCGCGGCCACATAGAGCACGGCGAAGATGATCAGAACCGTCAGCGACAAGCGGAAGTAACTGTCCGCAATTCGTCCGCGTTTGCTCTCTTCCCGCTTTTTCCGGTGCGACATATCAGCTTCCCGAGAGTTCTTTGGATCTGTGTTCCGCTGCTTTAACGGCGTTGACGATGGCCTCTCCGACTCCGCTCTTCTCAAATACGGCCACGGCGGCGGCCGTGGTCCCGCCTTTCGACGTGACACGGGCCCTCAAATCCTCGGCACTCGATCCCGATTCGCTCATCAGCTTCGCGGCCCCCTGGACAGTAGCCAGAACAAGGCCCCTGGCCGTGTCAGCGTCCATGCCTAATTCATCAGCGGCCTTGAGCATGTGCTCGATCAGGTAGAACACATAGGCCGGGCCGCTTCCGCTCAGCGCAGTGACGGCATCCATCGCATCCTCGTCAACTCGCACGACGATACCGACAGAGCCGAGCAGCTTCTCCGCGACGGCCAGGTCGTCATCTGTCGCACGCGAGCCGGACGCTATAGCCGCCGCGCCGAGCCCGACGAGCGCAGGCGTATTCGGCATGACGCGAACAAGACGAATCCTGTCGCCAAGAGCCGATTCAAAGACCGTGCTTCGCAGTCCTGCGGCAATACTGATCACAAGTGTTTTCTCGCCGATCGCGCCGCGAAGTTCATCAAGGACCTCGGTCATGACCTGCGGCTTGACGGCCAGCACAACGATATCCTTCCCATCGACTGCTTTGCGATTGTCTGTCTCCGTCCCGACGCCGAATTTTTCACGGAAGATCGCCAGACGGGCTTCCGCGATATCCGTAACAACAATATTGGCCGCGGGGCATACGCCTTTGCTGACGATGCCGCTGACGAGCGCCTCCGCCATGTTGCCCGCGCCGATGAAGCAGATGGTTGATGGTTGATGGTTCATGGTTCAGATTCCGGGTTTCGGGTTTCGGGTTTCAGAGAAGAGCGTGGTCCAGCATCCCATCATGTATCTCCCTGTGCCCATGTCTTCGCAGTAAAGATCATCCTCTCCTCGGACCAAACAAGTCCGTGCCGACGCGAATATATGTCGCGCCTTCTTCGATGGCGACTTCGAAATCGTGCGACATCCCCATCGAAAGGTCAGCCAATGGAAAACCCCATTCCGTTTCACAACGTGTCTTCAATCCGGCAAGCTCGCGAAAGTGTCCACGCGCTTTTTCCGGGTCATCCGACCAGGGAGGCATAGTCATCAGCCCGCGCACCTCTATGTGCGGGCAGTTGACCGTTGATTCGAGCAGGTCCTGCAGATCGTCGGGATTCACCCCGAACTTCGCCGGCTCGCCGGAGACGTTCACCTCCACGAAGATCGGCATGATCTTGCCCAACTCCGCACAGGCCGCTTCAACGGATTCGAGCAGGAGGACGGAGTCGACGGAATGAATCATGTCGAACACGCGCACGGCCCGCCTTACCTTGTTCCGCTGGAGGTGACCGATAAGATGCCATGTGATCTGTCCCGGACAACGCGGAATTTTCGCCTCTGCTTCCTGGACCTTGCTCTCACCAAAGACGATCAGCCCGCAATCAGCCGCTTCGGCAATCTCCTCGGGTCCGCGCGTCTTGGAGACTGCCACCAGTGTTATGCAGGACGGATCACGGCCGCATCTCCCGCATGCGCTGTTGATGCGTGCCTGTACGGCAGTCCATCTTTCCTCAAACGACGTCTCCATACGTTCATACTTCCAGACATTGGAAGTTCATGGCGAGAAATTTCCGAACCTTGGAAGCAAAGCAAGTGTTGAGTCAGGGGCCCGTAATCGTAATCATAATCCTACTCCTGATCTCTGCCTGTCGATTACGATTAGGATTACGAAAGGATAGGGATGGTCATGGAACACACAGAAGTACAACTCAGCACCAGGAAGGCCGACGGTTATGTAATTCCTGCAGGCCCCTTCAACCTTGTTGCGGTTCTGACCGATGCGGGCATGATCGGATGCGGCGCTTTTGACGTGAAGGCGCTCGACGCCTTCAGCTATCCGGCAGTCAGGATCTCCGGCGTGGCCACGATCGACGACCTTCTGAACGGCATCGTGAAAGAAGCGAACACAAACGCCCAGGCCCGCGGCATCAAGGAAGGCATGACCGGCCGGGAAGCGGCGGAGCTGCTTTAAGTGAATGGGAGGTATCTCCCACTCTCCCATTCTCCCTTTCCCCCACTCTCCCCTTCCAGGCTTTAGGGCAGCTTCACTCCCGTCCGATAGAAGCTCTTCAGAGCGACATTGGTAATGGCGAACGTGACCGCTCCGCCGTTCGGCGCACCCGGAATATCGTATTTCATCGGAATCCACGCGCCACCACCCGTCACGCGATCACGTGACCACACGTCGTACACCCGGCTGTTGGTCGTCGGAGGCCCCGCCTGCAGGACGATGACTCCGAAGCCGTCCAGATTCGTGATCGAGTTGTCGAAGTACGATCCGCCGTTCGTCGGAATCGTATCGGCAATCCATTCTTCCCCGTTGGAGGCAGGGTCGGCATCGCCGTTCGACTGCGCGTCGGCATTCGTGATGCCTCCGAAGTACTTCATCTCCCACCAGTCAGGAATGCCATCACCATCCGTATCGCCAAGTCCCGGGGCGCCGAAGAAGGCGTCATCCACTTTCAGAGACTTATTACCCGGGGCCTCGTTTCTATGCCATTGAGCGAGCACGACGGGCCGGACTTCAAACAGTTCAACATCGGTACAGGTACCCACCACCGAGTACTGCCGCCACACGTAATCCTTCGGTACGGTGATATTCGTCACACTGTCCGGTTGAACCTTGTTGAAGTTCCTGTCGAGCCACTCGATCCTCAATTCCGTGTTGGTGAGGTCGATCGCATCTTCGGCCTGCATCCAGACCGCAAACTGATAGGTTCCGGTCGATATGTTCAAGCCCTGGCTCAGGGCCCCGGTATACGTCAGGTTGTTCGTCAGATAGCCTTTGAATCCGCCACCCCAGGCGCCGGATTTAGCCGCCCAGGACTCCTTGCTGACCCAATCGCTGACAACGGGATCCCAGTACCCCCCGTGAAACGCGTTTGTGCCTATTTCGAAGCTGGCGTTGGCCAGCTCGTGCACACCGGTAAATCCGCCGCTGTACAACTCGGCGTTGTCCAGAATCACGGCTTCGTGGAACGGATGCGTGCCGGCGTTCCAGCCCGCTGCGACGACCGGACGAACAGTTAGAGCGTCGGCGTTCGTGTACGTGCTGTTCACGTAGACGCGATGCCATCGCTCGTCCGCCGGAATGCTTGCGGCAGACAGCGTGTCGACGTGCACGTTCTGCATGGCGGTGTTATACCACTCGAGCTTTATGTCCAGCGTGTTCACGGCCGCGCCCAGCATGCGCTTGACGAAGATCGAGAAAGTGTAGTTTGACTCCGTTGCCGAGACATCCTGATAGAGGCCTCCGCCCCCGGCGGTCCAGCTTGCAAAGTACGCGCCGCGCTCCCCTTCATAGGCAGCCCAGTCAGCCCTGGCGATGTTGCCATACGTGCCCCAGAATGCGTTCGCGAAATCGTTAGCGAGCGGAGTTTCGAAGTCCGCATTCTGCAGAGTTGCGTGTCTGACAGGATTGAGCGTTACGGAATAGTCGCGTCCTTCCGGCGCATCCGCAAACAGTTGCGCGAGGTTATTCGTCGTTGTGTCCGTGCCGGAAGCAACCAGATATCGCCGGTCCGTTTCCTGCACTCCATTAGTCGAGCGGAGATATGGGGCGTAGTAGAGTGGAATCTGATTCGTGTAGAGAATATTGCTGTCGTCTCGCGGGAAGCCCTGAGTGTACGACCAGAGATCAAGCATCTTACTGCCTGCGGCGGGCATCCCATGGAATCCACCCGTACCCACAGTCACTGTACCCACGCGTGTCATCATCACGTACAGGTTCGTCCACGCGAGGGTGTCCGGCTTCTGCCAGGACATACGCAGGCTCACATCACTTCCCTCATCGCCGTACAGGGCCGCGTCCGGGTCCGCCAGCACGTAGAACATCATATTCGAACTCGCATAGTCCACCTGCAGGAAAGCCCCGACATTTGTTCCCGGCACCTGTTCAAGCGATGATTTCTTGCCGGCCGCGTTGTGATACGTCCAGTCCTCCTGAAGCGAACTGCCATCGTAGATTCCATGAAGGAACCTGGCGTCATCGACACGCGCCGCTTTGGAAGCTACCGGGTTCGTATTGCCGTCCCACTCATAGAGAATGACCGGACGGACCTCCCACAGAGCGGCGTTGTTACAGGTTCCCGTCACAGAGTACTCGCGCCAGACGTTGTCGTTCGAAACGGTGATCGAGGAGATCGCGTCCGGACACACCTTGTTAGTGAGAGAGCTGTCATAAAACTCCAGGCGGAGTTCCGCATTGGTCAACAGGAAGTTCTGCTCGCGTGAAGACCAGATAACAAAAGTGTACGTACCGGTTCCGGGATATACGGGCTGGGCGCCGTGCATTTCAAATCCTGAGCCTTCATCCCATCCGAACAGGGCCACGCCCCATGCACCCGAGCGGTCACCCCAGTCACGGCGGCCAAAGCGCTGATCGAGCGTCGAAGAGCTCCACTTGCCCAAATGCCAGTCATCCGGCAAGCCCTCTTCGAAACTGCCGCTCTCCAGGTACAGCGAACCGGGCGACTCGCCCTGCACGAGAACAGCGTCATCAAACATAAGAACGTCCGACCCTCCGCCGAGAGGAGGGTTCCACGTTCCCGAAACAACCGCGCGAACATTCCCGAGTGAAGGACTCGTCGCCACGCCGGATACCTTCAGAAGATGCCAGAGATCATCGCCCGGAACGGTTGCGTAGTTGACCATGGTGTCTGCCTGGACTTTCGAGGCAAGGCCCGCGTCCCAGAACTCGATTTTGACTTCAAGATTCGTGATATCGACGTTATGCCGTTTTTGAGACCAGATCGTGAACGAGTACAGGCCGGTCTGCGTCGCCGAAACGGCCTGATAAATCTCACCTGTCCCGGGATTCCAGCCATTGAACGCGACGCCGTTCGACACACTCCGCGCCGACCACCAACCCCAGGTGGCATCGTTGTTGACTGTCCACTGTGTGTTCGTTTCGAACCCTGGGTCATTCAATAGATTCGCCTGAGACATCGAGACTGAAAAGAGAAGCAGAATAACTGTCAGGACACTGAACTTTCGCATTGCAGAGACTCCTTAATTTGCCGAGGCCGTGAATATCTAATCTACACCGTCACGACCAAGAGTTGAGAGCTAAAGAAAGTGAAAAGCTGATTTACCAATCCATCAACAAATGAATGCGCTGCATTCACTCTTACTATATATGCATGTAAACGATTACATATAATGAAGGCATTGATGTCTGTCAATGCTTGCTTATCGTCTTGGCCCGCCGTCTTGCGCCATGGACGCGACCGAGGACCGATGAAGACCGACAAAACTACGGGTTTCCAATGACGCGCGCGAAGCGCGTGCTGACGGGACTCTACTTTTCCCGCTTCTCTATGCCGACTGTCAATGGTCTGCCGGGATCACCCGCCAGGTAGGTCGTCTGCGACGGGAAGGCGAAGTCTATGCCCTCTTCGCTGAAGCGACGCAGGATTTCCATGTTCACCTTTTCGTTGAATGCGCAGTAAGCCCAGTAGTCGGGTGGATGGAACCAGTAAAGCACCATAATGTTGAGCGAGCTGTCGTTGAATTCGTTGAAGAACACGCGAGGCGGGAAGTCTTCTTTCATCCCCTCATGATCCTTGAGGATATCTTTGAGAATCTCCACTGCCCTGTCGACTTTTTCCGGAGGCGTGTCGTAGGTAATCATGATGTTCATCACACGCTTTATATAAGGACGCTTGCCGATGTTCTGGATGATCTTGTTTGCGAGGTCAGCATTCGGAACAGTGACGAGATGCCCGTCCAAAGTCCGAATTCGCGTCGATCGGAATCCCACCTCTTCGACCGGACCGTCAAAGCTGTCCACCACGATGCGGTCACCAAGCTCAAAAGGCTTGTCCGCAAAAATGACCAGCGACCCGAAAAAGTTCTTCAGCGTGTCCTGGGCCGCAAGCGCGATGGCTATGCCGCCGACACCGAGCCCGGCAATGATCGACGTGATCGGTTTATCGCTGAGTGCCTGCGCTATCTGGACAAGAACCAGAACTACAACGGTCACCTTCAAACTCTTGCGAACCATCGGCACAAGCATGTCATCCAGTTTACTTGCAGTCCGTGATGCGAGGCGGGTGAGCCAGACGTTGACGACATCAACAAGACAGTAGACGACGAAGCCGACGGCGGCGCAGACAACAATCTGCGTCACATCGTCGGCCAGACCCGCGACACCCTCACCGAGAACGAGTACCTTGACTCCCTGGCGTAGACCGATGCCGAAGCCGACGAGCAGTGATGAGCGGCCGATAGCGCGGCATGTACTGGCGACGATCGGCTTGCGTTCCGAATCCAGCCTCTTTGCCGCCGCGGACAGAAAGTACTTCACGGTCTGCCCGACAGCGAGACCGGCCAGGATGGACCCGAAGAGAGTCAGAATCCGCCACCACTCATTTGCACCGACTCCCGTTGTCTGCAATGTTGTCAAAAGATTCGTCATGCGGAATACCTCAGTCTCGGAACTTCCTCACATCTACAGGAAAGCCGCGGAGCAACAAGCAGTTTTTTTCGCGAGCACACGCTTGCATGCGCGGAGTCGCGCCGATTATCATGATTACGTATGGACATTGCCTCTCTTTGGGATCCTTTTGAATTGCCGCCGGGCCGATGCACTCACTGGCAGATCGGGCCTCTCGATCTCTGGATTCGCCGAACGGCGCTGGAATGGCATATCGCGTCCTCACGGGATCCACTGAAGGAAGAGCGCCTGAAGGTGGAGAATGATGCGAATCCCGGCGAAGATCTGAATTGGCGGCGCTGGACGGCCGGCAAGGACCAGACCCGGGTTCAGTTGACGGCAGTCATGCCCGACCGGCCGATCATCATCAGGCCCGACGGCGCCTTCACGGTCCTCCCCCACGAGGAAGTCCAATTCTTCGTGGGCATACCCGTCTGGATAAGTGTAAAGGCCGGTGACAACGAACTCCAGGAGATGGCGACGTTGGTTCTCACCAATTCGTGGTTTGGCGACCCGACCGACGGGGAACTCTGTTACGGCCTGCTCACGACTGCCAAGCGCACTCCCGAAGATCTCCACAACCGGCCTTACCGGGCGGTGTGCCCGATCCGGATCAAGAACTCTTCAGACGAGAACCTCGATTTCCAACGTCTCTGCCTGCGCACGCAATTTCTGACCGTGTTCCTCGGAAAGAACCACCTGTGGACCTCGGAGGGCCGGGTGACCTACCGCGGCGAAGCCAAATTCAGCCGGCTCATATACGGACGGAACGCACCGGAATTCGATGACGCGGAAAGAAAAATTGGAGAGGCACGCAAATCGCCGGAACGCGGGCTCTGGGCAAAGTCGTTTGACGGATTGCGCTCTTACGTTGATCTATAAGTAGAAGACCATGACAAATGTTGTTACAGAGGCACTGCAGACCATGCAACTGCACCACTACGCACCACTGATTCGGGCCGTCCTGCTGCTCGTCATCGGGTTGCCGATCTTCAAGGCACTTTCAACCATCATGGCCCGGTTTCTGAAGGGACACGTTTCGGATCAATCGGTGCTTCTTCTGTCCAAGTCCGTCCTTTACGGGGGATCGACTCTTCTTCTGATCATGTTCATGCGCGAACTCGGCTTCAAACTGACGACCCTTCTCGGCGCAGCGGGGATCGCGGGCGTGGCGATCGGCTTCGCGTCACAGACCAGCCTCTCGAACCTGATCAGCGGCCTCTTTCTTATCTGGGAGAAACCTTTTCAGATCGGCGATGTGCTGAACGTCGGCGACTCGGCCGGAGTTGTTCATTCGATTGATCTTCTGTCCGTGAATCTCCGTACCTTCGACAATCGCTTCATCAGGATTCCGAATGAGAACCTCATCAAGACTTCCTTCACCAACGTCACGCGCTTCCCTATTCGTCGAATGGACCTTGATATTGGTGTCGCCTATAAAGAGGACGTCGGCAGAGTAACGAAGATCCTGCAGGAACTTGCCGCGAACAACCCGTACTGTCTTGACGAGCCGGCTCCGCTGGTTCTCTTCAAGGGATTCGGCGATTCGGCACTGGAATTCCTGTTCGGCATCTGGTTCGTAAAGACCGACTTTGTACAGCTTCGCAACTCGATCATGAGGGAAATCAAGGAGCGCTTAGACGCAGAAGGCATAGAAATCCCATTCCCGCACAGGACGCTTTACGCAGGCGCGGCCACCGCCCCCTTCCCCGTGCGCGTCGTGGAAGATCCCGCCGGACTGATTTCACGGACCTCACCCCCAGAAAAGGAGCAGCAGAACGATGTCTATTAAGCTCAGTTTCCTCGGAGCCGCGCAAAACGTTACAGGATCATGCTACCTGCTTGAACAGGGCAACCGACGCATAGTCATCGACTGCGGGATGTTCCAGGAGCGCGACTTCCGAGGGCGCAACTGGGAGCCGTTCCCTGTGGCCCCGAACAGCATTGATACAGTGCTTCTTACTCACGCCCATCTCGACCACTGCGGTCTGCTTCCGAAACTTGTGAAGGAAGGATTCAAAGGAAAGATCCTCGGCACTCCGGCGTCTCTTGAGATCGCCCAGATCATCATGCTGGACTCAGGAAAGATCCAGCAGGAAGACGCCGCCTTTAAGAAGAAGCGGCACGAACGCGAGGACCGGAAAGGACCCCATCCTGTTGAGGCGCTTTACACAGTTGAAGATGCCGAAGCTGTTCCGCCTCTCTTTTCGCCGGTCGAATATGTTAAACCCATCGATCTCGGCGACGGGCTGTCCGCAAGTTTTCACGAGTCCGGTCATATACTCGGCGCCACATCCATCCGATTGGAGTTCGGTACAAACGGGACGCGGAAGTCGATTCTCTTCTCGGGCGATGTCGGACGCTGGGACTCCCCCATCATCCGCGACCCGAACCCTGACACGGGGGCCGATTATGTCGTTACGGAGTCCACCTATGGAAACCGCGTTCACGCCCCCACCGCCGACATTCCTGAGAAACTGGCTGACATCATCAACTCAACCCGCGAGCGCGGCGGAAACGTCGTGGTGCCCAGCTTCGCCGTGGAACGGACGCAGGAACTACTCTTCCACATGACCCTGTTGCGGCAGGCGAAGAAGATTCCGCACCTGATGGTCTTCGTCGACAGCCCCATGGCCATCCGCGTCACTGAAGTGTTCCGCAAACATCCCGAGCTGTTCGATGAAGAGGCGCGCGAACTGCTCAGGCAGGGGCGGCATCCGTGTGACTTCCCCGGACTGACCATGACGCGGTCGGCCAACGAGTCAAAGGCCATCAACCAGATCAAGGGAACCGCCGTGATCATCGCGGGTTCGGGAATGTGCACGGGCGGACGCATCAAACATCACCTCGCCAACAACATCAGCCGCGAAGAAAGCACGATCATGTTTGTCGGCTACCAGGCGGTCGGCACACTGGGCAGAATCATTCTCGAGAAGCAGCACGAGGAGATACGTATTCACGGTCAGATGTATCCGCTGCGGGCACGCATAGAGAAGATCAACGGTTTCTCCGCTCACGGAGACAAGAACGAGCTTTTCCGCTGGATCAGTTCGCTCAACAAAGTTCCCCAGCGCGTCTTCGTGACACACGGGGAAGTGGAGGCGGCGGAAGACTACGCCCAGCTCCTGCGGGACAAGTTGAAATGCGAAGTCACTGTTCCTGAGTACAAGCAGGATGTTGTTCTTGATTGAATGCGAATGGGCTACGAATCTGATACCGGCAGGAGGAAACGGAAGCAGGCTCCGCCAAAATCTGAGTCAATCACTTCGATCTTTCCCCCAAGTTCCCGTACGCACGCTTTGACTGATACGAGTCCCAGGCCATTGCCGTCTTCCTTTGTCGTGTAGAATGGTTTGAAGATTTCCTCCCGGTCTTCAGGATTCACGCCGGGGCCTGAATCGTGGACTTCCAGAATAACGCACTCATCTTTCCTGATCGCCCTCAATTCCACCTTCCCAATTCCTTCTATTGCCTGAACCCCGTTCAAGACAAGATTCACAAGCGCCCGGTACAGCAACGCCGGCTTCGCTTTCACTCGAAGCGGCCCGGTAATCCGTGTCGAAAAATCACAATGCCGCGCGGCTTCATGGCTGCGGATGAATGACATGATTTCACAGAAGACAACGCCAAGGTCGACATCCTCCCCTTCAGCGCACGCTGCTCCCCGCCCGTCGCGCATCAGCCGAATCGACATCTGTTTGATCTTGTCAACCGCAGAGGCCATCTCCTCAATCGCTCTGACATTCGCGCCCTCCAGATTCGCATCATTTCTGATTTCAGCGATATTGAAATCCATGACACCAAGTATGTTGCGAATGTCGTGAGCCACACTGCAGGCGAGCAGACCGGCCATCGCCCGTTTCTCCGCAGAGATCAACGCTCTTTGCTGCCGCAGAATCACTTCTTCATTCCGGGCGATACGCTTCAGAAGAACGAGTGCGAATACGAACAAAGCAATGGCCGTCACAACCACAAAGGCCAGTCCCTTGAACGTCTCAATGCCCTCAAGTTGTCTAACAGTCTCAGACAGATGTGCGGCCGCCTGCCGATGTTCTTATCGAAATTGCCTCAACCCTTTCTCCGCCTCACAATCAGGAGTGAAGTCAGCAAGCCCAGACCGAAACCGAGGAGTGCGGCAAGGAACAGCAGGAATGCGCGCGGCATGGTGACCGTGGCAAAGAGTATCTTCGTTTCAACGGCTGCCGTGTTCTGAAGAACAACGATCGTCAGAAAAAGAATCAGGACCAGAATGACTACCAGTTTGAATTTTGCGCTTCTCATAAAATGACCTCCGTTTTACTGCTACCAGTCTTTCTTCCACTGAACCGCCGCCGCCCCGTTCTCATCCTCGTTCCCCGACGCGTCGTAGATGAACCAGAATTTTCTCCCGGGCAATCCAAGTTCAATGCGCTGCATGATGTACGATTCGTTTTCCGGGCTCCATAACCCTCCAACGCCCAGCGACAGCGAGCTCGTGACGGTACCGGACGCGCTTCGGAGCTGCTTGAGCTGATCCGTGTTGAGCTTCAGACGCATGGGAGTCTGTGCTTCCGGCTTTGGCCCGAAAGTCATGGTGCCGTCCGGTTGAGTAACCAGGAGCGGAACGCCGGACCGGGCAATACGCTGGGCTACGAAACGCTCAAGATTCGATGCCGTTCCCGATGAGTCCCCGCGATACAGCACGTACAGGTCAGGCCGTTCCGCGCGAGAGATGTAGTTGGTGAACTGTTGCGGCGTCATGTTCGTACCATTGACGACAAGCCCCCCGCTTTCAGTCATGCGGATGTCAGCCTGGCTCACCACCCTTGAGCATTGCGATGTGTCACTCGCCGCGCGGGAGCCAGCGATCAGAGCCGGAAAAAGCAGTAGAAACAGTACTAATATACAGCGCATAACAGTTCTCTCGATGCCGACATAGAGCCCAGACACCCCCCTCGCATCCGCGCCCCCTGACTACTGATCACTGATTACTCATTCTCGACGTCTGACGAAGATCTGAGCCAGCCTTTTCTCTTGAAGAACCAGAGCATTCCGCCCGCAACCAATATCATCACGACCCAAATCAACGGGTAGCCCCATTTCCAGGTCAGCTCAGGCATGTTGAAACGGGAGGCCTCGTTGCTGAAGTTCATGCCGTAGATACCGGCGATGAAGGTCAAGGGAATGAAGACGGAAGCCATGATCGTCAGTACCTTCATAACTTCATTCATGCGGTTGCTTACCTGTGACAGATAGAAATCCATCAGACTCGAGCACATCTCCCGCAGACCTTCGTTCATTTCAATGATGCGAAGGGAGTGGTCATAGGCGTCACGCAGATAGAGAAGCGTCTCCTTCTCGAAATGGCGCGACTGGTCCCGCGTCAGCGTGTTGAGCATATCACGCACACCCCACATCACCCGGCGGATGGAAACAAGACACCTCTTCATGCGATAGATTCGTTTGACGCTTCCGCTGTTCGTCGATTGCATGATAGCAGCCTCGATGTCTTCGACGTCCTCATCATTCTTCTCAAGAAGGGGGAAATAGGAATCGATAATGACGTCTATCATCGTATAGGCCAGGTAACCCGAAGATGATTTTCTCACGCGGCCTTTATCCTGCACGATTCGATCCAGTATGGTCTCCAGCCGGTGTATGGAGGTTGACTGAAACGTCACGACGTAGCCCTTGCCCAGGTAAATGCAGATCTGCTCAAAGTCGAGCCCGTTCTCGAACACCGGATACTGCATGACGATAAAGAGGTAGTCGTCATACTCTTCGACCTTCGGGCGCTGGTTGAGACTGACGACATCCTCCAGCGACAGCCTGTGGAAGCCGAACAGGTCGCCCAGCTTCGTCAGGAGCCCCTCGTCTCCAAGTCCGTTAACGTCGACCCACACAACACTGGACTTCCCAAGAAAGGGCTTGATTTCATCAGGATCGGCAACTCGCTTTTGAACCACCTCTGCCGCGCTGTACGCTATGACGTCAATGGTCGGAAGAGGTGAGTCTTCAGGGATATTGAGATGCCCGGGGGGCAGTCCGATGTCGCGCGTGTACGAAGCCTTCATCCTCCACGTCTCCTCAGTAATCGTCAAAACGAACCTGACTCATTTGTCATTTGCACAGTAGCACAGAATCCCGCGGATGACACCCCGCAATCGTCCAGGACAACCATCCCGGCAATAGCTTTCCGCGCCGGTCACACGGGGTGGACAAAGAGATTCTGTTCTGGGATACTTCTCCGATGGTATCGGGGGGTTCGATGTCAACTGGACAAGTGCGGGTACTGGCGATAGACGACATTCAGGATAGCCTGGATCTAATCGGACATGTGCTGCGCGCCCATTTTCCCGGAGCTGAACTCGTTACCGCCCTGAACGGCACGGAGGGAATTCAGAAGGCCAGGACCTCTCAACCGAGCATCATCCTTCTCGATGTGCTCATGCCCGAAATGGATGGCTTCGAGGCTTGTCGACGGCTCAAATCCGACCCGGCGACGGCGCATATCCCGGTCCTCATGATTTCGGGTATCCGGGTCGCGGATATCGACCGTACAATCGGCGTCCAGTCCGGGGCCGACGGATATCTCTGTAAACCCTACGAACCGAACGAGCTCATCTCGCAAATCCATTCACTCCTGCGCATAAGCGCGAACGAGCAACACCTTCGCGAACAGCGGGAAGAACTTCGGGCCGAACTGTCGGAAACGCTCCGGCATCTTGAGGATCAGCGAAACTATCTCAAATCACTTTTCGACGAGTCTCCGGACGCCATTTTCGTGGAAGATGTGCAGGGAAACGTGCTCGACGTCAATAGACGGGCATGTGAACTACATGATCTCTCCCGCGAGGAGCTCATCGGAAAGAATGTCCTCGATCTCGTTCCCCCTGAAGAACGTGAACGAGTCGCGGGGGATTTTCCAAAGTGGTCGGCGGGCTCAATCCATCACTATTCCGGCTTCAGCTACAAGGCCGACGGGACGGCGATTCCCGTGGAAATCCGGCGCAGTTCGATCATCCACAAAGGACAGGAAGCGCATCTTCTTCACGTCAGGGACGTAAGCGAGCGCGTTGAGGCGGAGAAGAAGATTCAATTCACGGAATTCTCACTCGCCCATGCATCGCTCGCAGCCTTCTGGGTGGCGGAAGACGCGAGTTTTGCCTATGCGAATGAAGCCGCAGCCCGCAGTCTCGGATACACGAAGGAAGAGCTTCTCAGTATGGGCGTTCCGGATATCGACCCGCTTTATACGGCGGAAGCGTGGCCCGAGCATTGGAAGGTCTTTTCCCGCGAGAAAGTACTTACGTTTGAATCACTGCACAGGCGAAAAGACGGCACCACTTTCCCGGTTGAAATCACGACCAACTATGTCGAGGTGGACGGGAAGCCTTTCATGTTTTCCTTCGCCCAGAATATCGCGGAACGGAAGCAGGCCGAAGAATCCCTTAGACAAAGCGAGGCCCGGTTCAGAGAACTCGTAGCACTTCTGCCTGAGCTCATCTTTGAAATCAGCCCCGATGGGCATGTGTTGTTTGCCAACAGAACCGGCCTCGAAATGTTCGGGTACACAGAAGAAGAGCTGGCCGCCGGCCTGAACGCTTTCAATATGTTCGCGCGACGGGACGTTCCTCGTGTGGTGTCAAACATGTCGAAAGTTGTTCGTGGCGAGAACATCGGACACACCGAGTACATGGCTAAACGTAAGAACGGAACTTTCTTTCCGGTGTCCGCCTATGTCGCCCCTATCATTAAGGAGGGCACGATTGTGGGTCTCCGGGGTATCGGCGTCGACGTAACAGACCGCAAACGCGCGGAAGAAATCGAAGCCAGGATGATGCAGGCGGATAAACTCGAGAGCATCGGCGTGCTCGCCGGGGGCATCGCGCACGATTTCAATAACATTCTGATGTCGATCATTGGCTACTGTGATCTCGCTCTTCAGGACTCGAAAGAAGGAAACGATGTACGCGGTCATCTGGAGGAGATCATGTCCGCCGGGAAGCGGGCGCGGACACTGATAAAACAAATCCAGACATTCTCGCGCGAATCCGACTCCGAGAAGAAGCCGGTCGACATTCGGTCAGTCGTTCAGGAAGCGCTTCACTTCTTGCGGGTCTCGATTCCCGTAATGATCAGGATCGACACGGATTTGCATGAAGATTGCGGCACGATAGCGGCTGATCCGACACAGGTTCACCAGGTGGTCATGAACATATGCACGAATGCTTACCAGGCCATGGAATCAACCGGCGGGGTGCTGCGCATCGCGGTTGAGCCGATTGAGGTGACGCCCGACCTGGCAGCCAGGAATCCTGATCTGCACCCGGGCCCCTATGTCCGCCTCATCATCGAAGACAACGGCCCCGGAATTGACCCCTATCACCTGCCCCGCATCTTCGATCCGTTTTTTACAACTAAAGATCCAACCAAAGGAACGGGGTTGGGGCTTTCCGTGGTCCACGGAATCATTTCAGGTCACCATGGCGCCGTAACCGTCGAGTCCGAACCCGGCAAGGGCACGAGATTTGAAATCTATCTTCCAAGAGCCAAGACGCCTGCGGCGGATGCGACAGCCTCCACGCAGGAGTTACAGCCGCAGAAAGGCACGGAAAGGATTCTTTGTGTGGATGATGAAGAGAGAATCGCGCAGCTTTCCAAAAGACTCCTGGAAACACTCGGATACACGGCGGATAGCTTCTCGAGCAGCGCCGAAGCCCTCGCGGCCTTCCGTGAGAATCCTGATATGTACGATCTGGTTCTCACGGACCTTGCGATGCCGGAGCTTACGGGAACCGAACTGGCTTCAACCATTCTGCAGATACGGCCGGACATTCCGATTGTCCTGTGTACGGGCTATAACCAGACAGTGACGCAGGAAGAAGTGGTGCGAACAGGCATATCCAAGCTGGTCCACAAGCCTTTCACCCGCGATCAGATTGCCAGAGACTTGCGGGAGCTGCTGGACAGGAAAGGGTAATCGGCGGGGCGGACACGGCGTTTTGAGGCCATTCCAGGACAGTCTTCAGTTCTGACAGCGACTGCTTGACACTTCCGCGCATATACATATATTGGCCCTTCACTTCGCGGGAAGGCCGGGGGGTTAGCTCAGTTGGGAGAGCGCCTGAATGGCATTCAGGAGGTCGTGGGTTCGACCCCCATACCCTCCACCAGCCTTCGCGAGTTCATGATCGCCGCTTGACTCCCCCCGTTCCGGCCCCACAATACCCATGTCGATGAACTTAACGTCCAGGCGGGAAAGTCATATTCTTAACGTCGGAGGGAGAAGAGAATGAAAGCACAGCATATAGTCGTCCTCAGCATTGTTTTCGGCCTGTTCTGCGGTTTCACGTCGGCCTTCGGGCAGGATGCAGAAACGGAGACTCCGGCTGTACCGCGGATCCTCGTGATTCTTCCCGAGCAGGTTGATGTGGAATGGTTCTGGTATCACTACACGGCCCAGTCCCAGCATATTGTCCAGACCGCCATCGAGCAGGAGCTGGTTCGTGCCGGTTTTGACCTGGTCGACGTTTCCGCCGCGGAAGGCGCAAAGGCATATGGTTCGATTGACGCACTCCTGAACAAAGACAACGCAATCAAACTCGCTAAAGAACTCGGAGCTCAGTACGTCATCATCGGCCAGGCAAGTGCTGTCCGCGCCAGTCATGACGTGGCCTACGGCGTAAATGTATACCGTTCAGAGGCTGTCGCCAGCGCGAAAATTATCCGCGTTGAAGACGGGAAGATACTCGACGTTGTGGAAATAGATGCCGATGCCGGCGGACAGTCCCAGCGGACAGCGGGAAGAGACGCGCTGAAGGATGCGGGAAAATCGCTCGCTAAAGAAGTGCGCAGGCAGACAAAAGGACTGTTGCCGCCCGAATAAGCCAACTCATTTCCGAGTTTCGAATGCTGATTTTCGATGGGGGATGTTTGTGTCCGGGAACCACAGACCGAAATTCAGGAATCGAAATTCGAAAATCGTTTTCTCCTGGCCCGATCCCCCTCTGAACGTTGTCCTTGTCGAACCTGAGATCCCCCCCAACACGGGCAACATCGCGCGGCTGTGCGCGGCGACGGGCTCGACACTTCACCTCGTAGGACCTCTTGGTTTCCGCCTGACCGATCGCGCGCTCAAACGGGCCGGTCTGGATTACTGGAAGTCTGTCACCATCGTCCGTCACAAGGATCTGCAGGAGTTCCTGCCCGCGATCACCGGCCGGCGGTTTCATCTCCTCAGCACGTCAGGGGAGACCTGCTACACAGAAGCATCATTCGCCCCAGGGGACTTTCTCATCTTCGGAAGTGAGACAAGGGGTCTGCCCGGAGACTTTCTGGAAGCATATAGAGAACGCGTTCTCGGCGTCCCCATGATCACCAGTAGTGTCCGGTCCCTGAACTTGGCAACAACTGCCGGGATCGTGCTGTACGAAGCTCTTCGGCAAGCGGGAAGGCCCGCCTCTCCTCCGATGGTTGATGGCGCGTCCTGAACCCGGGTTTGGGATTTCAGTTTTTCTTTCTCACTTTCCCCTTTTTTGTTTGAACAAAACGCTCTCTTCTCAGTCAGTATTGAGAGACTCTAAACAGGCAGATAGCTGTGGAAAGAAATACAGGAGTTCATCATGGAAGCAGGCATAAGCGTCATAAATGAACGAGTGAAACAGGAGGGCGCATTCATCCAGGCCCTCAAGTACGAAATCCGCAAGGTGATTGTGGGTCAGGAGTATCTGATCGACCGCCTCGTGATCGGCCTGCTCGCCAACGGGCATATCCTTCTCGAAGGCGTTCCGGGCTTGGCGAAAACACTGGCCGTGAAAACACTGGCCGCCGCCATCGACACCTCCTTCCAGAGAATCCAGTTCACACCCGACCTTCTGCCCGCCGATCTTATCGGGACGCTTGTCTACAACCCGAAAGACGGAAATTTCACCACGAAGAAGGGGCCTGTATTCGCCAACGTGATTCTGGCCGATGAAATAAATCGCGCGCCTGCCAAAGTTCAGAGCGCACTGCTCGAAGCCATGCAGGAACGCCAGGTGACGATCGGAAGTCAGACCTTTCCCCTCCCTACCCCGTTCCTCGTAATGGCAACGGAGAACCCCATCGAGCAGGAAGGAACCTATCCCCTCCCCGAGGCACAGGTCGACCGGTTCATGCTGAAGCTCAGGATCACGTATCCCAGTATCGAAGAGGAACGGCAGATTCTCGACGCGATGGCCGTGACGCAGACGAATATAGAAGTGTCGCCCGCGGTGAAGCCGGAGGCCATCCTGAGCGCGCGCAAGGTAGTCGATGAAGTGTACGTGGACGACAAAATCAAGGACTACATTCTGAGTATTGTTTTTGCCACGCGGGAACCGAAGAAGTACTCGCTCGACATCGAGGATTACATCCGGTACGGCGCGTCTCCGCGGGCCACCATCTACCTGACCGTTGCAGCCAAGGCCCACGCTTTTCTGCACGGCCGCGGATATGTGACCCCGCAGGATGTGAAGTCTATCGCCCCCGACATCCTCCGCCACCGATTGATTGTCACGTACGAGGCGGAGGCCGAAGAGCTCACGTCTGACGACCTGGTGACAAGGCTGTTGAACGAACTGCCGGTTCCTTAGAGGTTCAAGGTCCCATGTCCCGGATCCAAAGTCAGACACTCAGGTCTCAGGTCTCAGGTTTCAGGTTTCCCATATGATTCCAAAGGAAATCATACGCAAGGTTCGGCACATCCAGATCCGGACACGTCACATGGTCAATGACGTGTTTGCGGGCCAGTATCACAGTGTGTTCAAGGGACAGGGCATCGAATTCGAAGAGGTGCGCGAGTACGTTCCGGGGGACGATATTCGTTCTATTGACTGGAACGTGACCGCCCGCATGGGGCATCCCTATATCAAGAAATTCGTCGAAGAACGTGAAATGACGGTCATGCTTCTTGTGGACATCAGTGCTTCAAATGTTTTCGGGAGCACTCAACAGCTTAAGAAGGACCTCGCGGCGGAAATTGCCGCTGTGCTGGCTTTCTCCGCCATCCGGAACAACGACCGCGTCGGATTGATTCTTTTCACCGACGAAGTGGAACGCTACGTTCCCCCGCAGAAGGGCGTCCGACACGTCCTGCGTGTCATTCGGGAAGTTCTTCACTTTGAACCCAGGCAGAAGAAAACGCGGGTCGTCCCGACGCTTGATTTTCTGAATCACGTCGCCACGCGCAAAGCAGTCACGTTTCTCATCAGCGATTTTCTTTTCCCCGAAGACTATAAGCGGGCATTGACTGTAACCGCGAAACGCCACGACCTCGTCGGCGTCATTGTCAGGGATAAACGCGAACAGGCATGGCCGAAGGTCGGGCTTGTGGACTGGGAAGACGCGGAGTCGGGTCGGCGATATCTCGTGGATTCAAGCGACGCGTCCGTAAGGCGCGCCCTGGCGAGAATGGAAGAGGCGAAAATGGAGAGGACGCGCGAGATTCTCCGGAGCTCAGGCTGCGACCGGATTGAAGTGTTCGCAGGCGAGTACTACGAAAAGGAATTCATCAAGTTCTTCCGCATGAGAGAGCGGAGGTTGAGGGTATGAAGACGTGTGGAAGTGTGAAAGTGCGTGAGTATGGAAGTGGACCGACCCCCACACCCCCGTACTCCCACACCCCCATACTGCTTCTTTGCCTGACACTTCTTGTTTCCGCCTGCTCGCAAACCAACGCTCCCTCAGGTGCGAGCCAACATGTGACCGCCTCCCTCAGCACGAATACCATTCACATCGGCGATGAAGTAATCGCCACACTGTCAGTGATTCATCCGGCAGGCACACACGTTCAACTGGATGAGCCCGGACGGGGTAAGGCCATCATCGTCCGCGACAGAAAATGGGATTCCTCCGAGCTGAATCCAACACAACTGATTTCGCGCGCGACCTACACGCTCACCTCTCTGGAGATCGGCGATCACAGTGTGTCCACGGGCAGAGTCCAGATTGTGAGCGAAGAGGGGGATGCCGTTTCGGCGCCTTATCCCGATATTCAACTGCATGTCGTAAGTGCGCTGGAATCAGAAGACACCCAGCCGCACGACATCAAAGACCTGGCCGTCTGGCCCCGACGTTTTCCCCGCTGGATCGGCGTTCTCATCGGCATCGCACTGGCCGCCCTTGCGATTGCTTTGCTGGTTGGCCGCTTTCTCTCAAAACCCCGCACGATTATTCACGAACCTCCACCCATTCCGGCTCACGAGAAGGCGCTCCGCGCATTGATGCTTCTGAAGGAGAAGGGATGGATCGAGGCTTTGAACATAGAACCCTTCTATGTTGCCCTCTCAGATGTCGTTCGCCATTACATCGAAGACCGGTTTCGTCTTCACGCACCCGAGCGGACGACGGAGGAGTTTATCCGCGAAGCGGCGGCCAACTCTGATCTCAATACAGATCACCGAATGCTGGTGTCCGACTTCCTGACCCAGTCCGACCTGGTTAAGTTCGCAAAGTACCAACCGGAACAGCGCGACATGCAATCAGCCTTCGACTCAGCAGAGCGCCTGATACACGAAACCACCTCTTCTGTACCCCCAGACTCCCACACTCCCACACACGGGGAAAGGGGGCGGCAAACATGACCTTCCGCTACCCATGGCTGTTGCTCCTGGTCCTGCTCGTGCCTCTGCTGACGTATGTCCGGTACGGGCGGCGACGGACTCCGTCCCTCCGGTTCAGCGACGGCACGACACTCGGAAAGCTCCCTCTCTCGTGGGCCGTGCTGGGACACAATCTGCTCCCCGCCCTGTATACAATAGGCCTGCTGTGCCTGGTAGTCGCGCTCGCGCGCCCTCAGAAAGGACTCGAGGAAAGCCGGGTTCGCACCGAGGGCGTCGACATCGTTCTCCTCGTTGACGTTTCGACATCAATGAATGCCGAAGATTTCTCGTCATTGACGAAACACATAAATCGGCTGGATGCCGCAAAGCTGGTCATAGAGAAGTTCGTAAGAAAACGCGATAACGACCGTATTGCCATGGTCGCCTTTGCCGCCCTGCCCTACACGATCGTGCCTCTCACGCTGGACCACGGATGGCTCATCGGTCAGATGGACAGGCTGCAGACCGGTATGCTTGAAGACGGTACAGCGATTGGCTCCGCTCTTGGTTCAGCCATCAACAGACTCAGGGAAAGTGAAGCAAAGAGCAAAGTGGTGATACTCCTGACTGACGGGGTGAACAACGCAGGCACTCTATCGCCCGAGAATGCGGCCGAAGCGGCACGAGCGCTGGGGATTAAGGTCTATACGGTCGGCGCCGGTTCCAGCGGCTATGTGCGAGTTCCGGTCACTGACGCCTTCGGCGGACAGCGCTACATCCGCCAACTTTCGGAAATCGATGAGCGGACACTCCAGCATATAGCCCGGACGACCGATGCAAGGTACTTCCGTGCAGAGGATCTGAAAGCCCTTTCAGACGTGTACGACGAGATCGACAAACTTGAGCGAACGGAGATCGATGTCGAACAGTTCACCACGTTCGAGGAGAAGTTCATGGGATTTGTCTGGGCGGCGGTTATTCTGCTTCTTCTCGATAAACTGATGTCGTTCGGAAGATTAGGGAGGCTTCCATAATGAAATGGGCTGATCCGGATGCGTTGCAGGGATTGTGGAAGCTGATCCTTCTTGCCGTTGTTCTCTATGTCGGCGTGCGGCATCGACGGCGGAGGCTGGCAAAGATGGCGGATCCCCGGGCTCTTGCTGCACTTGCCGGAAACCTGCATCCTACCCGTTATCAGCATCGTCAGATGCTCTGGTTCATTGCGGTCGCTCTGCTCTTCCTCTCCGTCGCGCGGCCACAGTGGGGTTTCAAGTGGCAGGAAGTCAAACGCCGCGGGCTGGATATGATCGTCGTCCTTGACACCTCAAACAGTATGCTGGCAACCGACGTGAAACCCAATCGCCTCCAGCGCGCGAAATGGGGCATCAAAGACGTCATACAGAATCTCAAAGGAGACAGAGTCGGGCTCGTTACTTTTGCCGGAAGTGCTTTCCTCCAATGCCCGCTCACTATCGACTACGGCGCTTTTCTAATGAACCTGGAAGACGTCTATGCGGGCATTATTCCTCGCGGCGGAACGGCGATTTCTCAAGCACTGCAGAAGGCCATCGAGAGCTTTGACGACAAGACAGGGGCTGACCGCGTTATCGTGCTGATTACGGACGGCGAAGACCACGAGGGAGATCCCAGATCACTCCTTCCCCTCCTCAAGGAGGAGAAGATCAAAGTCTACTCAGTCGGTGTCGGCAGTCTTGAAGGTGATTTGATTCCTCAGCAGGACGACGGCGGCAGAATGGGGTTCCTCAAGAATAAGAACGGAGAAGTCGTCAAATCGGCCCTCCAGGAGAGCGCGCTGCAGGATCTGGCGCTGGCGACGGGAGGCAGCTATGTCCGTTCCGCGCCGGGCGATTTCGGACTCGATCGACTTGTCGAACAGGGCATGGCGAATCTTCAGCGGGACGAACGGGAGTCGCGCATGGTCAAACAGTATGAAGACCGATTCACGTGGTTCATCGCCGCGGCCATGATTCTCCTCGCCGTCGAAGCCGTCTGGACTGAACGAGTAAAGGGAGTGCGCGCGTGAGACCGACACGATCCATTCTTCTCCTCTGCATATTCCTCGGCACAATACGTGCTGCCTCCTCGGAAGATGCGCGTTCCATGCTACGTGAAGGCGCCGGGAAGATGAAAGAAAACGCATTCGCGGAGGCCGCGCCGTTGTTTGAACAGGCTCAGTCCCAGGCCCCTGACGAGGGTCTCGATCCCGCCGTTGCGGCATACGACAAGGGAAATGCTTTGTACCGCGCAGGCCTGTACGATCAGGCTATCAGCGCCTTCACGGAGGCCCAGTCGTCGCCGGACCTGGGCCTTCAGCAGCGGGCCTATTTCAACCGGGGCAATGCCCTCGTTGAGCAAAGCAAGGCCCTTGTTGAAGAACAACAGCAAATGGACGCAGGAATTCAAGGTCTCGAAGCCGCCCTGGCGGCCTATGAGCGCGCCATGTCGCTCAGTCCGGGGGACAAAGCCCCGAAGATCAACTATGAACTCGCGGACCAACTCAAACAGCAGTGGCAGGAGATGCAGCAACAGCAGCAGGATCAACAACAGCAGGACCAACAGCAGCAGAATCAGAAGAACGAGGATCAGAAGGAGCAAGATCAGTCCGACCAGCAACAACAGGACCAGCAACAGCAGCAGGATCAACAGGACCAGTCAAATCAACAGAAGGAGCAGCAACAGCAATCGCCACAGCAACAGCAGCAAAGTCCTTCAGGCGAACTGCAGCGGCCCGAAGAGATGACGCCGGAGGAAGCCATGATGCTGCTGGATGCTCTGAAGGAAGAAGAGCAGGCCGACAGAGACAAGATGCGACTCTTGCTTGGACGCCCCATGCCCGCGGACAAAGACTGGTGATTCAGGATGGAGATTCTGAAGACCTCGCTTTAGAGTGAAATCTGTTATGAGACGTTGGCAATCCAATCCAGTCAGGCGGCAGAAACCACGCACGCTGATCGCTGTTGTGGTTACTCTGCTGGCAGCTCTCACCTACGCCTTCGCGGATGTCTCAGTTACCTTTGACGTTCAGCCCCGGACCATCAAAGTCGGCGATTCCGCCGTGTGTACGTTCACCATTCGCGGAGCCAACAACCCCTCAACTCCCTCATTGCCTCAGATTGATGGTCTGCAGTTCAGCGGACCTGCGGTCCAGCGGAATTTCTCAATGGTCAACGGTAAGATTGATAATTACGTGTCGTATCAATACCAGGTCGTGCCTATTCGCAACGGCAGCTTCTCAATCGGCCCGTTTAAGTACCAGGCTGGCAATCAGGTTCTCGACCTGCCATCCATCACGCTTCAGGCCTTATCTCGGTCGGCAGACGCATCACAATCCGGACAGCAACAGGGGCAGGACTGGCTTTTTGCCAGACTCAGTGCCAGCAAGACAAACGTGATCAACCAGGAGAGCTTCGAGATACTGATTTCCGTGTATATCGCTCAGGGACTCAGCATCGGTCGTGAGATATCTCTTGCCAACATGCCTGATGCCGGATTGACCATTCAGAACTTTCATGAAATCAGCGGTGTTCGGGAGGCCGTCAACAACAAGGCTTACGAAGTAAAGAGGTTCCGGGCGAACGCCCGTGCCCTCACGGAAGGAACATTCGTCCTGGAACCTGTCATCCGAGCCAGTCTGCGGGTTCCAAGAAATTCACGCAGTCGTCCGAGAAGCATGTTTGACGACTCCTTTTTCGACAGCTTCTTCGGTCGAACTGAAGCACAACCCGTCGATCTTCACGTTAAACCCGTCAACATCACCGTCGCCGCCGTGCCCGGCGAAGGCAAACCTGAGTCTTTCTCGGGGGCTGTGGGACTTTTCACATTCGATGTCGATGTGAAACCGACCGAGCTGACCGTCGGTGATCCCGTCACCATGACGGCGCGAATCGCGGGACAAGGCAATATAGACTCCTTATCCGCCCCATTGCTCAAGGCCGATGACCATTTCAAACTCTACGAGTCCCGACTTGTTTCAAAGAACATCAATGAAGCAGGAACGGCCGGCGAGAAAATATTCGAACAGGTTCTGATTCCGCGGTCGGAGGACGCCGCCACAGTCCCCCCCCTTGAATTCTCATTCTTTGACCCGGAGAAGAAAGCCTATCAGGTAATTCGCCGAGGGCCGTTCACACTGGCGCTCAAGCCCGCTGAAAATGGAACCGCCCGCATAGTGCAGTCGACAACCGAACGTGCCGGCCCAACAAGGATTCTAGGAACGGACATCGTTTATCTTAAACCGCCTCCTTCAGCCTGGAACGACACTCTGAAAAGCGCCGTATACACGCGGTCATCGTTCTGGATTGTCCAAGCCATCCCCTTACTGGGTGTAGCGCTGGTGTATGTTACCTCTCTCCGGAAGCGCCAACTGCAGACAGATGTGGCTTTCGCCCGCAGGCAGAGAGCCCCGAAGGCGGCGCGAGCGGGACTTAGAAAAGCCGAAACGGCCCTTCGGGAAACCAATGCAGCTGAGTTCTATGAAGCGATGTGGGATGCCCTGTCCTCCTATTTCGGGAACCGGCTCAATCTTGCGCCGGGCGAAGTCACAGACCGGTCCATTCTGGATGCTGTGGAGCATTCAGGAATGGAAATGTCAGACATAAGCATCCTCAAGTCACTCTTCTCCGAGTGTGACGAGAGGCGCTTTGCCGGAAGAACCGGTGCGGATAAAGATACCATGTCAAAGGACTTGAGAGAAACTCAACGCGTTCTACGAATTTGTGAAAGGCTGAAAATATGAGGAGCGGACCCGCAACTCATTGGAGCATCTGTTGCGGGCTCCTCGCGGCCTTTATCATGCTGCCGGCGTTAGTGTCTTTCGCCGACACGGATCCGTCCGCCGAATTCGCAATGGCGGCAACCGCCTATGATAAGGCAGATTTCCCGGAGGCTGCCCAGGCGTATCATCACCTCCTGGAATCGGGCTACGAGACGAAGGAAGTGTTCTACAATCTGGGTAACGTCCTCTTCCGCTCGGACCGGGTCGGAGAAGCCGTCTGGGCGTACAGAAACGCCTGGCATTTCGCTCCCCGGGATCCGGATATTCTAGCAAATATGCGTTTTGCACAGAACGTGGCGGGAGTACCCGAAACAAAGTTGTCGGTTTATCAGGCTGTTTCGACGCACTTCAGTCTGAGTCGCTGGGTTCAAATCGGCACGGCAGCCTATTGGCTGTCTGCCATTCTGCTCTGCATTATCTTCCTCTTCCCGATGAACTCGCGTCTGCTCGTCCGCTTTGCCGGATTGTCGGCACTGGTTCTTCTCGTCTGCGTTCTCGCTTCTGCCTACTGGATATCTCTGCGCACTTCACCCGAGCACATTGTGACGAAAGCGAATGTAAAGGCGATGTACGGCCCCTTTGCCGAGTCGACAGCCTTCTTCAATCTGCCCGAAGGCTCAGTTGTCGCCATCGAGGAAACCGCCCACGACTGGGTGAAGGTCAGAAGCGGTACGAGGAGCGGGTGGATTGAGAGAAGTGCGATACGCACGGTTTCGCCTTGGAAAGAACCGTCGGGTGCCTATACTGTCAGTTCGCTCAAGGAGTGACCGCATAGGTGAAGAAGTATCATCCAAAAGCATGGCTTTGGTGGCTGGCAATGTTCATTCTGATCCTCGGGGGGGCCATAGCCTACTTCCTTTCCCAGCAGAAAGTGAATCCCGACGCCCGGAAACTGATGAGCATTACGGTTCTTCTGACGTTGATCGGCACCGGCATCTGTGTAATCTCTGCGACGGCTGACCGTTGGATTCAGAGGTAAGCGCCAGAGCACTTTTCGCGGCTTCCAGCTCCAGTCCCGGACCCCGCTCTATCCGAGATATACCCGTTCCGCCGCCGGGTTGATGCTCGTCAGCACCTCGTACGCAATCGTTGAGCAAAGGCCCGCCACCTCATCCGCCCAGATACTCTCGTGGCCTTGACGGCCGATAAGCACCACCTCGTCTCCCGCCTTCACTCCGCTGTCGGCTCCGACATCTACGGTCACCCAGTTCATGCTGACCCGCCCCACGACTCCACACCGCCGGCCGTTAATCAGGACGTGGCCTCGATTACTCAGAAGCCGCTTGAATCCATCGGCGTAGCCGACAGCTATCGTGGCTATTTCCGTTGGAGCTGGCGATCGCCATGAACTGTAGTAGCCAACTGGAAAATCTGCAGGAACCTGTTTAACCTGCATCACGCGGGTCTTCCACTCAAGTATGGGGTGTGTTTTGAAACGCAGACCGTCCTCGTCCGCGCCATACCCGTACAAAGAGATCCCCGCACGTACCGCATCAAAATCCCATTCCGGGTGAAAGAGGAAGGCACGACTGCTCGATGCGTGTCTGAAGAGCGAGCCAGCCTTGAAAACCGGGATGTTCAGCATGCGCTCGACCTGCTTCGATGCCAACTCGGGACGGGAAGGCTCGACGGTCGCGAAATGGGTCATGAGTCCACGAATGTTCAAGGAGGCATCCGTTTGGAAATCCTTTAAGACGGCTTCAGCATCCTGCCATGAAACGCCCAAACGTCCCATGCCGCTGTCCACTTTCAAATGTGCTTCAAGCGTTCCCACGCACTTCCCCGCAGCTTCGGCCAGGAGTGCACCGTGCTCTGCTGAAACGATAACCGGAGTGAGGCGGTGACGGATCATGAGCTCTGCGTTTCGCGCATCGACGGCCCCCATGACCAGTATTTTCGCCTCCGGCAGGATTTTACGCAGAGCAACGGCCTCGTCCAGGTAGGCGACACCGAACCATTTCACTCCCACGTTTGCCGCAGCCTCGGCTATCGGCAGCAAGCCATGCCCGTAAGCGCTTGCCTTTACCACAAAGATCAAATCGGAACATGACGGCAGGACTGCTCTGACCGCTCTGATATTGTCGGCCAGTGTGTCGAGATGTACTTCAACCCAAGCTCCGCCGTGGTGAAGCGACAATGTGTGCCCGGTACTCATGCTGACTCAGGATCCGCCATGTTGAATTGCATCGATTATGGCGCGGCGGCAGGATAGATCAACACGCATCTGTCTGCACGGCCCAAATCAGGGCTTGCGGAATACGAGGCTGGCGTTGGTACCGCCGAAACCGAAGCTGTTCGACATGACGCTCTGGAGACCCGCACCTTCAATTTTCTCGCGGACAATCGGCATTCCTTCAGCTTCGGGATCGAGTTTATCGATATTGGCCGAGGCAGAGATAAAATCGTTCTCCATCATCAGCATCGAATAGATCGCCTCATGTACTCCCGCCGCGCCGAGGGAATGGCCGGACAGCGACTTGGTCGAGGAAACATGGGGCATCTTCTCTCCAAAGACCTCTTTCATGGCCTGCAGTTCCTTGAGGTCGCCCGCCGGGGTTGCCGTTCCATGCGCGTTGATGTAATCAACGGGCTGATCGACCGTTTCGAGAGCCTGCTTCATACATCGCACAGCCCCCTCACCGGAAGGCACGACCATATCGGCGCCGTCAGATGTCGCACCATAACCAACCAATTCCGCGTAAATATGGGCGCCGCGCTTCCGAGCGCGTTCACGCTCCTCGACCACGACCATGCCCGCGCCACCGGCGATCACGAAACCATCACGCTCGGCATCATACGGGCGGGAGGCCTTTTCGGGAGTATCGTTATACTTCGTCGAGAGAGCCGCCATGGCGTCAAACATCATCGCCAGCGTCCAGTGTTCCTCCTCTGCTCCGCCCGCGAAAACGACATCCTGCTTGCCAAGCTGTATCAACTCCATGGCGTTTCCGATGCAGTGCGCGCTGGTTGAACAGGCTGAACTGATAGAGTAATTGACGCCCTTGATCTTGAATGGTGTGGCGAGACAGGCTGCAACCGTACTGCACATCGTGCGCGTGACGAGGTACGGACCAATCTTACGGACGCCCTTCTCTCGCAGAATATCTGCGCCCTCGACCACCCGTGAAGGACAGGCTCCACCGGTGCCGACGACAAGCCCCGTGCGCGGGTCCGACACCTCCTCCGGACTGAGGCCGGCGTCTTGAATAGCCTGATCCATAGAGATATAGGCATACGCCGAAGTGTCACCCATGAAGCGCAGAATCTTGCGATCGATCAGCGCTTTCTGATCGATTTCAATCCCGCCTGCGACCTGGCTCCTCAAACCCATGTCGCGGTACGACTCGCTGAAGCGGATGCCTGACTTTCCCTCTCGAAGCGATTGGAGCACGGTTTCCTTGTCGTTACCGAGGCAGGAAACGATGCCCATTCCCGTTATTACTACACGTTTCATGGCTGACATTCCTTCTGATCAGATTTCGTCTTCTGAGCCAAACAAGCCGACTCGCAGATTCTCGGCCTTGTAGATTTCCTGACCATCGACTGACACCGTGCCATCGGCAATACCGAGAACCAGCTTTCTGGCTATCACCCGTTTCATTTCAATGGTGTAGGTCACGAGCTTGCTTGTCGGCAGCACCTCGCCAGTAAATTTCACCTCACCAACGCCCAGCGCGCGGCCCCTGCCTTTGTGGCCGTTCCATGCAAGAAAAAAACCCACCAACTGCCACATAGCGTCCAGCCCGAGGCACCCGGGCATTACCGGGTCACCTTTGAAATGGCACTGGAAGAACCAGAGATCCGGATTGATATCCAATTCAGCTTTCAGAACGCCCTTGTCGTACTTGCCTCCGGCTTCCTGAACATCTACGACTCTGTCAATCATAAGCATATTGGGGAGCGGAAGTTTAGGGAATCCCGGACCGAATATCTCACCTTGACCGGCTCGAATAACGTCATCGTAGTCGAAATACGTCTGCCTTGTCATAAAAAGACTTCCTTCAGTATATGAGCGTCACGCGGACATGCCGCTCTTCAAGTATCACCTACTTCTCCGGCAAGGGAAAGTCCCGGCGGCTCTGGATCCGAATCCAACAGGAGTATCCACCTACATGACGAACATAACATGGCTCAATGAAGTTTACCAGTGTAGAGAAGATGCCCGCTCTGGATGGCGGGAAACACCGTCCTGAGGTGAATTTCCGGATTGAGGCGGACCGCCTCAGTCACCGTCCAGAACGCGACGCAATGCCTTGCCCAACTCCCTGATGTCAAAAGGTTTCTTGAGCAACTCGGCGTCCGGCCGATCAATGCCGTGGCGCGCGAGCTGTTCCTGCGGATAGCCCGACGCGAACAGAAGTCTGATATCCGGCCGGAGCTCACGCACCCGGCCCGCAAGCTCCACTCCGTCGACGCCCGGCATGACTACATCGGTCAGAAGGAGGTCAACCCGTCCTGCTTCACCCGAGAGAACCTGCATCGCCTCGTCAAATCCGCTCGCATCAAGCACGCGATAGCCAAGAGTCTCCAGCATTCTCTTCGTGATCTTCCGCACCGAGGGGTTGTCCTCGACAAAAAGAATCGTTTCGTTTCCCCGCGGCACTTCTCCTTCTTCCGATCTGTCCTTTTCCGCGGCAGCCGTAGTGAGAGGAAGATAGACGGTGAAAGTACTGCCCTTGCCCTCTTCGCTGTCGAGAAGGACCTCCCCTCCGTGCTGGTGGATGATGCCGTACACAGTTGACAA
>JAHIZV010000140.1 GCA_018814445.1 Verrucomicrobiota bacterium
CTACTTCTGTTTCGCAATGGCGATTAGGATCTGGTTCTGCAACTCCTTCATATCGCGGCTCATATACGCACGCGTATGAATGTAGCCCGTGGCCTTCGGTCCCAGCGATGCGAGACATTTCACGAGATGCTCCTTCTTGTGGTCATACGAGATGTGCCAGCGCATGAGGAAGGTTAGGAAGACCGGAATAGCGTCAAGCCTCTTTCCGTTGTCCAACATCTGTGCCATGAACCCATCGAACGTGTCGTAGTTGGTGGTGCTGCTGCTCTGAAGCAGCGCATGTACCGCCTGGAGGGCAAGCAAGTTAACGATCGGATCGCGATGCAGCAGCTGCATCTGGATTGCCACCTCCATCGCGTCTTTGTCCCCGATGACGGCCAGGGCCTCCGCGATGTAGGCGTACGATTGATCGTAGGCTTGGCGGTCTGGGTTCTTGAGTAGTTCGGCCAGAGCTTTGGCCCCTCGGGGGTCTCGTTGTCTGCCAAGAGCAAGTATGGCATCCCAATGAACGTAGCCGCTGATTTCAGGGTCCAGGACGGCTATCAGGGGTTCAACGGATCGAGGATCAACGATCTGCTGAAAACTGCTGGCAGCCGACCGCATGACGGTTGTTGAGTCCCATACGGCCGGACACTTTCGGGAATCGCGCAGGCCTGAGATGAGGATTGCCACAATGGTCTCGTATGCGGCTTTCTTGATCTCCTCGTTGCCGACGCCAGCCGCGAGATGCTGGAGTTTCTCCATGGGGTGATAGGTTGAGCGGATCCCCATCTTCCTGAATTCCTCCATTATTCTGAGGCGAAGAGCATCGTCCCCCTGCGACATCATTATGACAAGCGCTTTGGCTCTGTTGGCGCAGATGTCCCATTTCTCGTTAGCGCGCTCAACCGCGCTCTCCTTGCGGGCCCAGGAATTCAGACACATGTTGAGTCGCATGTTACTGAAGAATGACACGGTCACGCTCCTTTCTATAGCTGATCACACTCCATCCAGCCTGTGGGGTAATGGAATGACTCTATGTCTCTTGTGGGGAATCTAGATAGACAGCCTTGTGTGCATCGGATTCGTAGATGGCTTTCTGCAGTGTATAGAGTCGTCGCGCAGTGTAACCCCATGGCGGAACTTTTGACCTCCGGCAACCATTGTAAACCCGCGCAAACACAGGGTCAATCTGCCGTCGAGACCGCTCCGGCAGACAAGCATTTGGAAAATTACATTCGCTTAGCTTTTCGCGCACACCATCGGCATAGCCCTTTAGATACTGATCGCGGTGGTTGGCATCAGTATCGTATGGGGTGGTTGCGGGCAGCGGGAAATCGCTTTCTGATACTTTTGACCAGTGCGCTTTTAGCGCACGGTCGAAATTCTGTTCCGTATTATTGCTAGCGCATCCGTCTAGGCATATAAGCGGGATAATCGCGGCTATTTGTCGAATACTCATTTTCTTATGGTCCCAACGTCAAAAGTGACCGGCGCAAGTGAGCCGCAGAGCGAAGCGGCGCGGCTTACTTGCGTACGTGTCCACTTTCTTGTTGGTTGCTCTCCATGTACGGATTCATCCCGAGTTCGTTGATCAAGTCGATGAGCTTCTGGACTCGGGCGTACGTCATTCCCTTCTTCCCTCCAGTCCAGAAGAACGGCGTCAGAATGACCCGTTCTTCTGGATAGAAACGGAAGACATCCTGATACCCAAAGAACAGTGACTCATCGAGTGCGAAGCACTTGGTGAAATCATGCCAGACCGTCGTGCCGAAGCAGATGGTCAATGGGTTTTCAGACTCGGAACGTGTTTGCCTAATGAAGGCAAACCGTCCCGAGTTCTCATCTGCCACCCAAGCGTAGTACTGGTCGGCCGTCAGGCCGAGCCAGTCCGTGTACTGCTGTGGCCATGTGGATACGTGGGCCTTGCCCAACGGATACAGGTTTGCTTGCACTGCTTCGCTTCCGCTGGAGAAGAGTACCCTGTCACGATAGGCTGGCCACTCGTCCTCCCATGACTGGCCGAGTAGGCCAGTCACAATCTGGCTCATGATGGCGTAGACCGGAGTGGGGGAACCTGCGCAGCCGTCATACGCGGTGAAGGGGTACTTCACGATTCTGTCCAGGTCCTCGGGTTTTTCGAACCCGAGAGCCTCTTCTATCCCAACGAACCATAGCCTTGCGCTTCTTGGGTCTCCATACCCCAGAAAGCGCAAAGCGTTTTCGAGACGATCGGACATCAGAAATCCTCTCCGATTGTCTCGTATTCCCATGTGATGCGGCAAAGATCGGGGTCTGTTGGATTCTCAATTCCTTCCGATTTCAGATCGGAGAGAGAAAAGCTCACGCTCGCGCCAGCGAGTTTCCTTCCGGCAGGCACTTTCGCGTCGAAAGTATTGACGGCAACAGGCTCGGATTGGGTGGTCTTGTTGACCTTGAACTTGATCCGCGACTTGATATCCCACTTGGATGGGTTGTCCACGTCGAACGATACGCGAAGTAGGTCTTTCTCCGGAAGCGGAGTGATTTCCGTGATTGCAACGGACACCTGCTGCTTCAGCACGGTGTCGGTTGCAACGCAACCGAACTTCTCACCGATGCTGACGAAGATACCTCCGACGATAAGGAGGAGAATGATCGCACCGCAACCACAGCCCTTGGCTGTGTTGCTGCTGTCATCTGACTTCTTCCCTCCACCGTCGGAACCTCCGCCCTGCTTTTGGAGTTTCTTGAGTTCGTTGATCTGTTTCTGGCGCTGGTATGCAGCGACCATGTCCGACGCGGTGAGTTTTGCCATCGTGTTTTCCTTTCTTCATGCAACCAACAAGTGATTGTACAGAAAACTGTATATCTCCAGCTTCAATGACAAAAGTTTTTTGTTTACTCCATTCCGTGTTGATTCCCCGTTTAGATATCACTCATATAGGAGTGATATCGAGAAAATCACACTATCCCAAATGAGACGTATTCCGACAGATTTCTGTGCCGCCTTTCAGAAGGCGATGTTGACCGCTATGGTCCCGGAA
>JAHIZV010000141.1 GCA_018814445.1 Verrucomicrobiota bacterium
ACAACGCATTTCGATATCCTGTCGCTACATGACAACTTCCTGTTTTTACTGGGTCAACAGTATGAAAACTCTAATAAATAAAAGCGCATTCCCTGCGCGCCATTTGCCCCAGTATGCGCGGGGAGAACACTATCTTCTTGAACATGAACTAATGGCCAGCAACCTCAGACCTGTATCGCGAACGCCTTCCCCTCTCATCCTGCAAGGATCTCTCTTACTCTTCGTCGCCCCCCGTTCACGGGGGGAATAAGGGGGATTCTTTCCGCGCCGCCGCTCCGCCGAGATCATTACTCATCCGGTAGCGTTGCACGGCAGTGCACTCTTATTCTGCTCCGCCCCCTTGCCGTGCCTGCCTCCGCCGAGGCAGGTGCCCTCACCTGCCCGGAATCTTGACTCGCACTGCCGTGCGCCGCATCTGCCCGTGGCTGGGGAGGGGATGGGTCAGTGTCCTGTAATTTCCAGAGGAAGATACGGGGAAGTCTTGCTTGAGAGGTAACCCGGCTGTATATTGCTGAAAATGCGAAGGAGGTTGTATCATGAAGATTGCCTCTATTTTCACAATTCTCTGCTTTGCCGGCGCGGCCCTCGCGCAACCACCGGACACACTCTGGACGCGAACCTGTGGAGGGCCTTACCAGGATCGTGCCTACTCCGTTCTGCAAACTTCCGATGGCGGCTTCGTCCTGGCGGGCCACACGGTATCATTCGGCGCCGGATCCTATGATTGCTATCTGGTGAAGCTGAACAGCGAGGGCGACACGCTGTGGACGCGCACGCAGGGGGGAAGCCAGTGGGATGAGGCACGGTCCGTTCAGCAGGCCCCCGATGGAGGCTATGTTATGGTGGGATGGACCGAGTCTTTCGGCGTAGCCTATAGCGATTTCTACCAGGTGTGGACAAACAGCCAGGGCTATGCGATCGCACACAATTTCTACACGGGACCCGACTTTGATCGTGCCTACTCCTTCGATCAAACCACCGACGGGGGCTATGCCCTGGCAGGATTCACCTTCTCCTACGGAGCGGGCCTCGATGACTTCTATCTGGTGAAGGCGAACAGCGAGGGTAGCACGAATTGGACACACACCTACGGGGGGAGCAACATGGATGAGTGCTATGCGATGCAGCAGACCGCGGATGGCGGCTATGTGCTCGCAGGATTCACCTATTCCTACGGCGCGGGAGAAGCCGATTACTATCTCGTCAAGACCAACAGCCAGGGCGATACGCTCTGGACCCGTACCTATGGAGGGCAGTACCAGGATTTTGCCTACTGCGTGCAGCAGACAACGGACAGCGGCTATGTCGTGGCAGGATCTGCCCAGTCTTTCAGTACAGGGGGCACCTGTGATATCTATCTGGTCAAGACCAACAGCCAAGGTGATACGCTCTGGACCCGCACCTACGGAGGGCTCGCCGACGAAAGTGCATATTCCGTTGACCATGCCACCAATGGGGGCTATATCTTGGCGGGAATGACAACGTCCTACGGCGCCGGCCAATCGGACTTCTACCTCGTTAAAATAACCAGTCAGGGCGACACCGTTTGGACGGCTACCTATGGCGGGAGCCAAGCCGAGTGTGCCTATTCCATTCAGCAGATCGGCGGAGGAGGCTACATCGCGGCAGGAGAAACACAATCCTTCGGAGCAGGCAGTACTGATTGCTATGTGGTGAGGATAGAAGAGCGACACATCTATGTCACGAATCCGAATGGCGGCGAAGAGTGGCACATGCTCCAACAGGACACGGTTCGGTGGCATGGCTATGGATTCGATGGCGATGTCAGCATCGAGATCAACCACAATTTCCCCTCCGGGACATGGGAAGTCCTGGTGGAAAACACGGTAAACGACGGCGAAGAGGTTGTCCTCGTCACCGGCCCGCCCTCGGATCACTGCCGTATCAAAGTGAGGGCCCTCCAGGACACGCTGTCCGACGCGTCCGATGCCGACTTCTCTATCGTCTCCTCGCAAGGGTATCTGTCGCTGGTGCGCCCGTCGCAACCATCGGTGTCCGTGCTATCATGGAGCGCGGGAACTCTGGAGTGCCCCGCGGTCGCTGTCGACACCTTCCGCCTGAAGAACTTCGGAAGCGAGAGTCTCAGAGCGTATCAGCCGCTTGAACCTGCGAGCGTCCACTTCTCGCGTCTGACTTCCTGTCCTGTCTACATTGACCTGGCCCCCGGCGAGATGAGTACCTGTGAAGTCGCGTTGACGTTCGATCCTCTGTCTGACGGCAGCTTTTTCGATACACTCCTAATCCAGAGCGATGCGGCCAATCAGCAGGGCGGCTATGTCCGAACCCCTCTCTCCGGCACACAGATTTCTACTCCGGCCCCGCCGGAGCTCGTGTTGTCAATCGAGGGCGAGGATTCCCGCATCTCCTGGAATCCGGTCACCGAGTCGATCGGCGAGTGCGAGATCGAAGTACTGAGATACTTGCTGTTCTTCTCCGAAGATTTCGACGGGCCGTACTGGTATCTCACCTACACCGCGGACACGACGTTCCTTCATGTCGGGGCTGTGAGCTATGCCGCCGACATGTACTATCAAGGCCTGTCGACGCTCGAACAGCCGTCGAGAATCGAGTCGCTCACCGAAGGGCGAACCGTAACGTACGATGAGGTTCTTGCAGCGTTGAAACAGTAGGCCCTCAGGCAAGGGGCTGAAGCCCCTTGTTCTCCGCCGAGGCGGGTGTTCCTTCACTTCGTTCGAGGAAAAGCTTCACCCGCGCCCGCAGACCTCTCTCCCTATTCCATGGGTTTTCTTTCTCATTTCCCCCCGTTCACGGGGAGAATAGGGGGGTATCCTTCGTAGCGCGCGGCTTGACGCGATCCTTCCCGGGTTCATCTGTAGCGCCGCACAGCAGTGCGCTCTTTTCCGCCAAGCCGGGCGCCCTTAAACATGAGACAACAATACATAAACAGGCAGCGCGTGGGCGCTGCCTGTTTAGTTTTGATTCGTTTGTGATTGAGTTTACGCGGCGGTGTGGTGCGCTTGAAGCTCGCTGGAGATGACGTGAGTGTCCACCAATTCGGTGTAGTCATCCAGCCAGGCCGCCTCAGGATTGCGCTCGAAGATCAGCATGCGCCCGTCGTTTTCACGTTTCGCCGCGCTGTGATACTTGAAGAAGATCAGCGACTCCGTCATGCCGCAGATCTCAATCTTGCCCGTGCGATGCGACATCATATAGCGCACCCGCTTGGCCAGTCCGGAGGTCCGGCTGCGCGCCGCTTCGAAAATCGCCAGCGCGCGCTCGATGGGCATCGTATAGGGCGCGTTTCCCAAGGCCGGACGGCACTGGAACAGATAATAAGGCGTCACACCGGCGGCGGACAGTCTGTTCCAGAGTTCGACCAGCGTCTCCGGATTGTCATTGATTCCCGTGATAATGGGATGCTGATTCTGGATGATCGCTCCGGCATCCAGCAGTGCCTGCAAGCCCGCGACAGCCACATCCGTCAGCTCGCGCGGATGATCGAAGTGCGACATGATGTAGATCTTTTTGTCCGGCAGGGTATAGTCGCGAATCAGTTGCAGCAGTTCCGGGTCATCCACAATCCTGTAAGGATTGAAAGCCGGAAGCTTGGTGCCGATGCGAATAATCCTGACATGCGGAATCGCACGAAGCTGCGCTATAATTGCACGCAAACGGGACGTCGAGAGAATCAGCGGATCGCCGCCGGTCAGAAGGACATTTGTAATCTCCGGATGCGCGGCGATGTACTCGACGCCTAAAGAAACATCCTTCTCGATCTCATCATTATCCCGCATGAACAACCGCTTGCGAAAACAATAGCGGCAGTAGCCGGCACAAACATCGCTGCACAACAGCAGAGCCGTCGGCGAATATTTGTGCTCCAGCCCCTTCACCTTGACATAGCTCTCTTCCCCGCTGGGATCCAAGTCCCCCCACTCCTCCAATTCCCGCAAATCCGGCATGATGAGCCGCCGGATGGGATCGTCGGGATCATCCCAGTCAATCAGTTGCTGATAATAATCATTACTGCGAAAGTCGAACTGCTCGGTCACCTGCGTCAGTTCCTGCTGCTCCTCCTCCGAAAGTTCGGGGACCTTGGTGAGCGACGTGATGTATCTCGGCTTGCTCATCGTAGACCTCCTTTCGTGGCATGGTTAATCCTACTTGTTCAATAGCTGCGTTAGTTAACCTCCTAAAGACAACGCCGGGTCCCAGCTTGTGACTGCGACCATTGGGGTTTCATCAGACTGTCAAGAATCAGAAACTCAGAAGAAAGGCTTGCCAGTCTGAGTCTGGCCGAGATCCAGCAGATGGGTGATGCGGGTATTCTTACCTACCCCTATAAGAAAACTAAAAACTCAAGCGATGTCAAGTAAAAT
>JAHIZV010000142.1 GCA_018814445.1 Verrucomicrobiota bacterium
GTGCTGGATATACATACCTATAACCACCGACGCAACGGGCCCGATGGTGAGCCGGCTGACCCGGCGGCGAATCCCGAAGTCAACATCGGCACCGGCACGATGGATCGCGAACAGTGGGCGCCGCTGGCCGACCGGTTCATCACGGACCTCCGATCGTTCGACCTCAATGGACGACATCTCGACGTGAGAGAGAACGTGAAGTTCCGCGGCGGCTTCTTCTCCCGATTCATACACGAACACTTCCCGAAGTCAGGCTGCTCTCTGGCCATCGAATTCAAGAAGTTCTTCATGAATGAGTGGACCGGAGAACTCGACAACGCCATGCATGACCAAATCCGCGAGGCGTTGGCATCCGCGGTTCCGGGACTCCTCGACATGCTGTGAGTGTCGGACGATTCGCTTCAGGCCGCATGAAGAAGATTCCGTCATCACGAGCTCATACGTCGAGATGCGTCATCCTTCCCGACGGCGAAGTGATCCAGCGTGCATTAACACTGGATTGCCCCGCGACAGGCCGCGCTCAGGACATGGACTTCTCGGATGGACCTCTTTTTGTTCGCTTTCGCAAGTGAGGGAAGATACTTCTTTCAGAAGCTCAACAGGTAATTAATGCCTCAAGGACCAACAAAAACTTCACGAACTGTTCGTGCGCTCTCCGATCGCCGGATTGATGCGATCATTGACCGTCTGCACGATAACAAGCCCGTTCGCCGGACCTTTCCCGGCTGGGGCCGCCTCCACATTGACAGGCAGTTGCCTTTTCTCTGCGTATACCGTCGACCTCCGCGCTCGACGGATACGGCAACGGACCGTCTGCTTGTGGCGGAGGCTTCCTATGCGCTCGCACCCGGCACGCGGACTTTTCATAAATCCCTGGTCAAACTGATCGAGGGAATCGCGGACGTGATGGTCGACAGGTTCGGGTGTTTCCTTGTCGTCGAAGTCTGGGCCGGGGCAGAGGGCGCCCCCACGCGCTCCGAGATTCCGCCTCAACCCGGATTCAAAGTCTGCGTTCCCCGCACGGATGATCTGTCAACGACCGTCGAGACACTCTGTGAACGATTGTCGTCGATCAGGACTTCCAAGCAGAAAGCGGAAGTCAGCGTTCACAGAACTTCCCGCATAGGCCCGCCCTCTCTCCCTCCTCTCTTCTCATCGATGTCATTTTCGAGGCGCGGCCTTTACATCATGGGCGTCGAAGTGAAACCGGTCTACCTTGACGCAGGAAACGGCGAAGCATATCCGCTTCTGCTCCGCTCGCTGAAGAGACAGTTTCGACGGGCTCTCGACCAGGCGTTCTACGAGTTCTCCGTCGAGCACACGACCCATCAGCCGACCCATTACTATGCTCTTGGGCGGCGTGCCATGGTGAAAGCGGTCTGGGACATTGACCGGCGACTCGCCGCTGTGAGCAACTCCTTTGATCTCTTACTGGAGGCTACGCCGATCAATGCGGAACAGGCCTGGTCCGAATTCCGTCGGCGCAGGTTTCAGAAACCGCCGACGTTCCTCTACCGACCGCGGCCGGTGGATCCCGGCAAGATGAAACGACTCCTCTACGATATTCACATTGACCGCGTGGAAGATCCTACGCTGATGCACCTGTTTCTGGACAAGCAACTCGAACTGGACCGTCAACTCACGATGCTGCAGGACCTCGGAAAACGGGCATTCATGTACGGAGGCCTCCAGCTCTACGGAGAAGTGCGCGCACCCCTTGTCGCCCTGGCTCAAGAGATTCTGGACACGACGCCATCACGCAGTCGAATCGACAGCCGCGGCGGATTTCTCACTCCGACTGAATTCGCGGAAATGGCGCGAGCTGAAATCGCATGGTACACGGAACGCGATCCTGATTTCACGGCAACGGTCGAGATCCGCGACGACCTCTATGCGGGTCTCATGGTCTCTCACGGGCGGCTCCTCATTGGAATACAGTCGAGGATTCCCGCGAGCCGCGCCCAGGCACTGATACAGCACGAAGTCGGTACGCATATGCTTACGTACTTCAACGGGCGCGCCCAGCCCTTCAAAATGCTCTACACGGGTCTGCCCGGATACGACGAACTTCAGGAAGGCCTGGCCGTTCTGGCCGAATACCTCGTCGGTGGCCTCAGCAAATCGCGCCTGCGTATACTCGCTGCCCGCGTTTTCGCGGTCCACTCCCTCATAGAAGGCGCTGGCTTCGTCGAAGTTTTCCGGGCCCTCGACCGGAATTACGACTTTGCTCAGAGGACGGCCTTCACTATAACCATGCGCGTGTTCCGCGGGGGAGGACTGACGAAAGATGCCATCTATCTCCGGGGGCTGGTGCGCGTATTGGAATACATCGCGAAAGCCGGAGAATTTGAGCGCTTGCTGGTAGGCAAAATTGCCGCGGCGCATTTAGGGGTTGTAAAGGAGTTGCTTCTGCGGAAGATATTGAAACCGCCACCGCTTCACCCCCGCTATCTGGAACAGGAAGACGCGCAAAAGCGGCTGACTGAAGTGCGGAAAGGCATGAGAGTGACTGAATTGATTTCCTTGTAGGATGGACGAGTCATGAATATCGGTTTCTTTGTAAATGACGTAGCGACGGAACAGCCGGGATACACGACCATTCGCCTTGCGATGGCAGCGGTGAATCTGGGCCACAAAGTCTGGTTGATGGGCGCCGGAGATATGGCATCCGATCCCGACGAGCATATCCGGGCACGAGCACGGACTGTTCCCAAAAGCCGTTACACACGCTCCGAAAGCTTCCTCGCCGACCTTCACAGTCCGAAGAAGGCCATCACCGAACGTATCACCGTTGATGACCTCGACATTCTGATGCTTCGCAACGACCCATCCTCGGACGTTGGCCAGCGGGCCTGGGCCCAGTCGGTCGGCATCATCTTCGGCAGAGTAGCGATGCGACACGGCGTGATTGTCGTGAACGATCCCGACGGACTCTCGCGCGCTATGAATAAGATGTACCTGCAGGGATTCCCCGAAGCCGTGCGGCCCAAGACACTGATTACCCGCGACAAGTCCGAGATGAGAAAGTTCGCCGAAGAACAGGGCGGACGCATCGTCCTGAAACCTCTTCAGGGATCAGGGGGAGAAGGCGTATTCCTTGTCGACACGTCCAGCATGTCCAATTTCAATCAGATCGTTGAGTCGATCAGTTCACGCGGTTACGTGATTGCGCAGGAGTATCTGCCTGCCGCGACCGAGGGCGACACGCGCCTTTTCCTCATGAACGGACAGCCGTTGAAACACAAAGGAAAGTTCGCCGCGTTCAGACGCATCCGTTCCGGCGACGATATGCGAAGCAACATTCATGCTGGCGGAAAACTTCGCGAAGCCATCGTCGACGACAACATGATGCGTCTGGCTGAAATGGTGCGGCCGAAGCTGGTGTTCGATGGTATGTTCCTTGTCGGCCTCGATATCGTTGGCGATAAACTCATGGAAGTGAACGTCTTCAGTCCGGGCGGACTCGGCAGTGCCCAGAAGTTTGAGAAGGTCAATTTCACGCATGCAGTGATCAAAGCCCTTGAGCGCAAAGTCGAATACGCGCAATACTATGATAGAAACTTCAACAATGTAGAAATGGCAACGCTCTAGGAGATACTTATGCCCATCGCTTTCACAGCCACAGCGCATACCGCTATGGCCGAAGCAAGAGACGAAGCCCAGCGTTTACGACACAAGTACGTCAGTACTGAACATCTCCTGCTTGGACTCATCGTTGCCGGCGGAGGCGCCGTCAAACAGATCGCCAGGCTTGGCGTTGACCCTGACGAAGTCTACAGCGAGATCGAGAAATCTTTCCCGCCGGCCAAAGGGAAGGACGCATCTGACGGCAGTCTCGAACAGTCTCCCCTCCTGAAGCAGGTCATCGAAAGAGCCAGAGACGAGGCCTCCTATCACGGAAAAGATAAAATAGGAACAGACCACCTCCTCATAGGCATCCTCGAACAAACCAAAGGCGGCGCCGCGAAAGTACTAAAGAAACTAGGCGTCGATTCTTCCTCTGTTCAGTTGGATGATTAGAATAAGAGCGAGTGCCCCACTTGATGGTGTTGATCCCAGCAGAAACTGGCCTGCCAGGCGAAGCTTGAACAACGTGAAAACGAAGAGTGGTCGGGGTGACTGGATTCGAACCAGCGACTTCTACGTCCCGAATCCCGACGCTCCCCCCTCTGGGGAGAGGTCGGGA
>JAHIZV010000008.1 GCA_018814445.1 Verrucomicrobiota bacterium
CCGCCGTAAAACTCGTGTACAACGTGCTTCGCGGCATCCAGACGGAATCCGTCATAATCCATAGCATCGCCCAGCCAATGAGCCCAGCGATAGAGCATTTCGCGGACATTCTCGTTAGGAAGCGCATCACCGGGGTTTTGGAACGGGTACTTGTCGTACTGGCCGGGGTGGCGAACATACGGTGTGGGTTCTGCGGCAAACGTACCGACAAAGCGGCCATCCGGTTCTGTGACGATGTCCATCAGGCTGACCAGTTCCTGCTTAAAGGTCCCGCCATAACCGTTGTTGATGTCGTCGTAGGCGCTCATACGTGGAGCGCGGCGCCATCCGCCGGGCTCACTGCCGTTGGCCGAAACATGGAAGTCGTTGGGCTTCATCCCCGGATAAGTTCTGTAGTCAGGACCGTTGCCGTTGTGATTGTAGACAATGTCCGGGTAGATCTTGATATCGTCGAAATGCGCGTGATCGACCATCTGACGAAGACTTCCGCGGGTGCCGTAGCGGGTGGCCAGCGTGCCACGCTGAGGGATGTCACCGATATCGAAGCGGTCATACAGACTATAGCCGACATTGCCCCAGGGGATCGTTCCCGCAACCGGCGACTTGCAGGGAGAAGGAATCCACATGCCATCGTAGCCGATCTCGGCCAACTCCGGCAGACGCTGATAAATTTCATCCCATTGGGTTTCGAAGTATTGAATAATAACTTCGGATTGAGCGGTGAGCGTGGTGAGAAGCACCAACGTGAGCGCCAAGATAGTACATATTCTCTTCATCGCGATTCCATCCTCAGGTTGGGGACCCCTCAAGAAACCCGCTGCGTCAGTGAGAGCGAACAGGGAGGCCGTCAAGTGTTTTACTAAACCGCTTTAGTAGATTAGAGAAATCCCCGGGATTTGTGAAGAGATTTCTTTACCGTATTTGCAGCCGGGAAAACGGCCCAAGGAGAAGACACGTAAGTTCCTTGTTTCAATGAACTTATCGTGTGCTTTCGCGGATCACAAGGCGCGGTTCTATCTCCCGCAGATCGCCGGGGGAACCGTTTTCGACCAGATCCATCACCGCTCCCACCTTGTCTGTCAGGCCTTGATCTATGGTGGTCAGACTGGGCTTCACAAGCCTCGCAAGCGGAAGATTGTCGTATCCGATAACAGAGACCTGTCCCGGCACATCGATGCCCTGATCGCGAAGGCCGTCCACCAGACCGGCAGCAATCGTGTCGGCCGCCGTAACCACGCCGTCAATCCCGTTCTCCAGAATCTCCGCCGCAACTTCCATGCCCTGTTGAAACGCGGTGACCCGGTTGAATTCCTTGATAGATATCCCGCTCTCATCGCAGATTTTCTTCGCGCCGGAATAGCGCAGGTAAGGCACGGATTTACCGCCCATCGAGACGTGTCCGACGAATCCCAGCTTTTTGCATCCCGTGGAAATGAGATACTCGGCGGCGATCTCACCACCCCTGATTTCGTTTGTCCGGACGTTCATCTGATTTCTGTCATCCAGCATCGAATCAAAGAGGATGAGGCGCAGATCCGACCGGGCGACAACGCTGGGCATGTCCTGAGGGTTGATACCGACAAGAACCGCGGCATCCGCACTGCGCTCGAGAAGGAAGTTCAGATACTTCTCTTCACGGCCGGCATAGAGCATCAATGTGTAGCCCCGCCGCCTGGCCTCATACTCCAACCGGAAGAGGAAATCCCCGAAGAATGGATTCAAATCCTGATGTTCCAGGGGCATTCCGGGATCGAACGCACCGATCACCACAACCGCGACAACCCGTGATTCTCTGCTGGCCAACGCCGAAGCGGTCATGTTCTTTACGTAGCCCAGCTCACTAACCTTCTTGAGAATCTTCTCAACCGTCGGCTCGGAGACCTCAGTGGTCTTCCCCTTCAGGACATTGGAAACCGTGGCGATGGACACCCCGGCTTCACGCGCTACGTCTTTGATTGTGGGCTTCTTGCGTCGTTCGATCATAAGTTCTCCCCGATGGCTTGAGGATAGGCCAAGCCCTTAAACGCATCAACAGGAAAAGAACCCCCCGGAACGCACTCCGTCAATACTTGCACAGGCGATGGGACGGCGTGTTTCCTGGTAGTGGCGATCGACTCGGTCATCCGTCCGGCGTCGTTGGGAACCTCATCGTGACAGGCCGATGACCCGGCGGGTCATCCCCGCCAAATGATGCAGCCGACCGGCAGAAAGAAGGCTCCTGCCCCCTATCTTTGGTGGAGAGTCAGAAGGTGGTGGGCGATACAGGATCTGAACCTGTGACTTCCACCGTGTGAAGGTAAGAGTCACTAAACCACTTCGTCGAAAACATCAATACTGACCGTTGCTTTCTTCATGTTGAGACGTTCGCGCGAATGGTCCCCAAATGCAAAGGCTTAGCGATGATGGCCCCGAAGTGGTCCCCGCTGAGACGATCATAAGTGTGCTGAAGCTTGTAGGGAATTGCCTGACAAGACAGGTTTGAATTCCTCGTGTAACATTACCTGCATGAGCACGACTGCGGTTCAGGATTACGCTCAGGCCCAGTGGCCTATGTGCATCTGCATGACGTGTGGTTACTGGAGTCACAGGGACAGTTTTGGTGAACTCATCCTGTGTCCGATCTGCCGCAGTTACGACATCGTTCTGATTGATGAATCAACGCAATTCAGGAACGAAACAGACGACCTGGATGAGGGATTCGAATCGCCCTTAATGCCTGATCGTGATATGGGTAGGATTCAGAAGGAGGGTTAAACATAACGTCATTCCGCACCTTGGTTCTGAGACATCGTCCCTTGACTGTTCTCTGCGTCTTCTTTCTCGTTATCACGCTCTTCTCCCTTGTCGTTTACGCGGCCTCAGAGGCCGCCCAACGCAGAGCGAAGAACAGAGCAGACGACCTTATCGCTAACTTCCTCGTATCCTCTCTCTACGACCTGGAAGCGTTGCATCTCGACACGGTCAATAGCCTTCTTCCGATCATTCAACCCGGCACGAATACGATGCTTCACAGCACCGTTCCCTTTGTTGTCCCGTTCGATGTCGACAGTATGCCGGAGAAGTTCAACGACGGTCTGATCGGCGAGTGGAACGATGAAGAAACAGCCGTTTCTTATCTGATCTACATCGTTATGGACGAAGAAGGCGATCTTACCTTCCTCAATGATACGGGCGCGGCTATAGGCGATCTGGATGCCGCAGATGACTACGATCCTCTCTGGCTCGTGAAACTGCGTTATCCCGACCTTGAAAACGGCAGCTACACCAAGGCCGAAATCGAGTACCTCACCGCCACACTTCACGCTAACCGCATCGCTACACAGGTTCTGCTTGTTCCCTCTGATTCACTCTATGCCTACCTCCTCGCGGAGGAAGAGGCCGCAAGCTTCGCTGCGGCGCTCTTGGGCGGCGGTGGGGGGGACAGATGATGATGTCCATGGGCTCGGGCGAAGCGTCCATCAGCTCCATCGCACAGGACACCAACGGCGTAACACTGACCTTCACCAGCACCTATTCGTCGGCTACCTCTTGGGATCTGTTCACGACGCTTGATCTCGTAACTCAGCCCACATGGGACCTGCTCAAGACTGATATCGTCATCACCAACGCCGTCACTACGACTTGGCTCGATGAGGACGACACCCAGGAGCATCTGTTCTACGCGTTGGGCACTGCTGAAGACTGTGATGGGGATTCGGTACGTGATGGACTGGAAGCGCTCGTCTATCACACCCACATCGAAGACGTAACCGAAGGTCTGGTTGCCTGGTGGAAATTCGACGAAGAACGCGGCATCATCTCCGCGGATCAGATCAACACGAACCATGGAACGATCTACGGAACGACTGCTTCGGCAAGCCAGTTCGGCCCGATCGGCCGGGCGATGGTGTTCGCGGGGGAAGATGATCCGGACGATGATCCTGATGGCGCGAAAGTGCCGGATTCTCCCTCCCTTACTCTCAGCAACGCCATCACGCTCTCGGCATGGATTTATCCGAGTGTCTCAAACAGCGATTATCAGGCCGTGTTTCAGAAGAATGGCGCCTACTATCTCAATGTTCGAAGTGGGAAACCTCAGTTCTACTGGTATGGATTAAGCGTCGAAGGCTACCATACCGCCTCAGATCCGCTGCCTACCCTTTCCTGGTCCCATGTTGCGGCGACCTA
>JAHIZV010000143.1 GCA_018814445.1 Verrucomicrobiota bacterium
TGCTGGTCACTCCAGCGAAAAAAGGCAGTTTGTCACGCGAACGGGGAAGGACGGGTTAAACGAAAACAAAGAACGAGAAGAAGTCATGTTCGCGCTGCTTGATTTTACAGGACTTTTAGGACTTGACCGCTGACGCTTGTCATCCAGCCTGCTATCCCCACCCAGTACCACCGCGCGAAGCGCGGGGGGGCGGGAATGCCGCTGACTTAAGACCACTTTCGGATGCGCCAGGCAAAGAAAGGCACAGCCCTGACGGGCTTAACTACAAACAATGGATGAAGTCCGCATTGTTTGTAGTCAATGCCGTAAGGCATGTCGTGGTCTTAAGTCAGCGGCATTCCGGGGGGTCGGTTCTTCCAATGCTTGGGCGACTACGCCGCCCAGAGTTCCAACGACGATTGGAAGAACCTACCGGCCCGGCTGCCAACCCTTGGAAGCCGGGACAGATACCTTGTACAGCCAGTCAGGATCGCGGAGAATGACCCTCGAACCAGGTGATATCGAGCAGGAGCCTCGACCACTCGTGAAACGAGTGGTCGGGGCGGTGGGATTCGAACCCACGACTTACAGCTCCCAAAGCTGTCGCGCTACCAGGCTGCGCCACGCCCCGTTGTGGAAGGAGGGTAGAATGTCCGTATGCGGGAGGGTGGGCAAGTGTGAATTTCGCGGGGGGTCACGGATGATTGGTGTGCACAATGACGGAAAACACTATATCTGGCGCCTTGATGCGGCTCGCACCGCGCCATCCGCTGTCTTTTCCATCATCGCCACCGTCATCGATCAGGTTATCACCTACGGAATACAGCGTTCCTGTATGCGGTGCGTACCGGAGCGGTCTATCATCAAAAGGGTCGATGGGGATCTCTGGAAGATACTCGGGAACAAGAAGGGAAATATCCGTTGGATACTCGCCTGCCTCGCGTCGGTAGGTCTGTAGTGCGCATGCGGTCTGTATCGCCCGAATGAGTGTCCGCGTATACCGTTCACGAATCTGAACTTTCTCTATCGCAGGTGTCATGACGGCGAAGAGAATCTTGCCGAAGCTGTTCCGTATCAGGAAATGAAGGGGGAATCTTCTCCCTCTGATCTGAAACGCTTCGGCGTCCAGCAACGCCTGTGAGACGGCCTGCTGCGATAGTGGCCTGCTCAGATTAGCGATGGCTGTTCTGAAGTAGTCCGCGAACATGAGTCGAGTCGCACCGCCAGCAAAGCGGTGTCGCATGAAGTTTCCAAATCCCCGTTTCTTCGTTCAAGACGGGAGCGAATGGCCAGCACACGTCCAAGCGTGAGCCACGGACTGATATAAGTGATCGGCTGTGCGAAGTTGGTGATCGGTGGTTCCTGAAAGGCGGAACACTCGAGTCCCTGCTCGACGCAGAGAAGGGCCTCGCTGTTGGTCGCGGCGATTGCCGAAGCCGCATCGTTGTCCCACGCTCTTCCCCAGGCGAGTTCGCTCAGGTTGCATGCCGGTTTAAGCTCGACGATGTGATTCGTCGCCGCGAGGAAGAAGGTAAACGCAATGTCTTCCTTCTGTATGTCGAGGATTTCCGGCTCAAGGTCCGAGTAGTCCATCGGTTCTGTCGGGCCACGGCAGGAAATCAGTATCATCACCGCGACGCCGCCGCCGACGAGAACGAGCAGGAGAGAGAGGGGAAAACTCAGGCGCTGGCGGGGGTTCATGTGGATTTCGTCTTCCATAACTGTTTCTCCTCGGCGGTAAGACATAACACCAGCCATGCGGAGCCGGCCGCTGCGGCGGCCAGTACATCACTCAGATAGTGCGCGCCCAGGTACACGCGGCTGAAGCCAACCAAGAGAACCAGGATGACCGTACCCGCGACGATCCCCACGCGCGTGCGCCAGCCTTTCAGCGCGCTGACGGCAAAAGCGGCCGGCACGCCGTACAGCAAGGTGGCTGCCATCGTGTGGCCGCTGGGAAAACTGTAGCCGTGGAAGACGAGGAACGCAAGGAACGCATCCGAAAAGCTGGGACGGTGGCGATGGAAAGCCATTTTCAGAAGGAAGTTCAGAACCGTGCCGCCCGGTACAACAAGGTTGTTACCAGTTGCATCGCGGTTGTCAGTCCGGGAGTGCGGCGCACGTGGAACCACTCCGCGACGTTCTGATCGACGATGGTGAGCGGGTCGCCCGCCACGACATCCTCGGCAATGCCGCCGAACAGCCTCGCACGACCTCTCGCAAAAAGCCACATCAGAGCGTTCACGTCGGTTCGACCCGCGGGATGGCATCCAGCACGAGCCGGGCAATGTTCTCGGCGGCGTCGGGACATGCAAGAGCCAGCGCCTTGTCACGCATCATTTTCAGCAATGCCTGATTACTCAGCAGCATCGACACGCTGCGGGTAACATCATACTCGTTCGCCACGTGAAGTGCCGCGCCGTGGTGTACCATGGCTTCGGTATTTCCTTTTTCCTGTCCGGGAAGGGGCCGCACGAGCAACAGCGGAACCCCGACACAAGCGGACTCCGCCAACGTCAAGCCCCCGGCCTTGGTGAGCATCAGGTCGGCACGCGACATCAGTGTAACCGCATTGTGGACGTATCCCCGGACTCGGATGGGATGCTTGAACCTGTGACGACTTCGAATCAGGCGTCGCCGCAGGCGTCGATTGGTTCCGCAAACCACATCTATCGTGAAAGTTTCGGGGCATAGATCAAGTCTCCGCACGGTCCGGTAGCGAACGCCTATCCCGCGGCTGCCCCCCATGATCAGGACGCGTCGCTGGTCACGCGCGCCATGTTTCGCGCGCGATACCGCCGCGCAATCCACCGAAACCGGAATGCCCAGAATATGGACGCGGTCCTGTTCGATGCCCAGCCACATCAACCTTGCCGCCGCGGATCCGGTCGGCACGACGTACTGGGCGTTGCGCGCACTACCGGTAATCCAGAAACGGTGCGGGACGAAGTCAGTTGTAACCGCGAACAAAGAAAAGTCGGAACCGTTCCGGGCGGCAAACGAGACCATCACGGCAAAAGGATAGGCTTGCGTACACACGACCGCATGAGGGGCAAACTCGGCCATGAGCCGCCCAAGCGATTCACTCTTTCCCCGTTGGACTATCTCCCGCAATCGGCGGATCAGGTACGCAACCCAGAAATTGTCATAGAGCGCTTCCCACAACTCCGGCGTCCGCCGAACGGTGATCATGTACATGCGCCGGATCACCCTCTCCCAGCGGGGATGAGTGTGCTTCAGCAAGTCGACGCACAGCGTCTCGATGCCCGGCGCCTGTTTGTGGAGAGCTGCCTCAAGATAACGGGCGGCCGCATGATGCCCGCTGTTTTGAACAATGTAGAGTATCAGTACACGCGACATCGCGTTCTCCCTCGTGCGATTGTCTTACTTGTGGTTGCGCGGTGGCAATCCCTTTTTCATGCTGTATCGGCCGGTCCGTTCTGTTTCCCCCTTTTATCCATGAGCGTTTCTTGCGCTCCTCCCCGGAGAATCAAGGCTTGCACCAGCTCTCAAGCTGTGGATTCCTTGTAGGCGATGAGGAGAACCTGCCCATGAAGAAGATTCTGCTGCTGATCTCACTGTTCATTGTTGCCTCCAATGCTTTCGCCGGCACCTACAAGGATGGTCCGCATATCGGGAAGGTCCTGGGCGGGGATCCGGAAGAGGAGAGCACTATCTACGGGTGGCAGGTCGCTTACGAATTCGACAACGAGATCGTCTCACTCGAATTGGTCGGAGCAAAACAGGAGGATAAGCTCGGAACCCCCGGACTTCTTCCGGGGAAGTTTGCCGCCGATATCGACATATGGGCGCTCAGTTTCACCATGGCCGTGCGGGCCGGATATACGTTCTTCGACCGCGTTCATTTGTATGGAAGCGTGGGCTATGCCTACTACGATTTTCACGCGGACGCCGATGCCGCGAGAAGGGTTGCACAAGCCGCGGGAAGTGGCAGCGCCACGTACAACGCCGGAGCCAAGCTGCACGACGTATGGGGCACGGTTCTTGCCGCAGGCATGGAAATCAAGCTGTCCGACAGTTGGGAGTTGATCGCGGAATACCGCTCCGTCTCCCTCGATACCGAGATGGATTTTGACCTAACGGAAACAAATCCCGCCCCTGCCGGATTCGGCATGGCAACGTTTGACACACAGACCACGTACACCGAAAACGTTCCCTATGATCACGACACGTTTCGCGTCGGCGTGAACTTCAGGTTTTAGAAACCTGAGACCTGAGTGGGGTGGCGGGTCTGTTACTGAATATTTACGTGGTTGGCTCTGCGGAGGCCGTCGGCAGGACAACGCCGGTGGCAACTATATCTCCGCTGAACAGGTAGCGACCTTTCAGTCGGTTCGCGTTCGGGATTCTCTTCGCAATGTCTTCCCGCAATCTGACGGTGAAGGATTCGGCCTCTGGATCGATATTCAAAGTCGCGGCGTCGAAGCCGAAGAACTGTCGAATGATTGGATAGAGGCATTTGTAGACCGACTCTTTTGCGCTGAACGCAAGGGTCATCCAGTCTTCCCGGGATTCGGCGGACCGTGCGTCTATCCACTCGACTTCTTCGTCCGTGAGAATCCGCCGTGCGATCTGCGGTGTCATCCGTGTTGTATGTTCGATATCCAGACCGATGCCCTCGGCGAAATCCCTGGATGCGATTGCCGATCCGCAGATATGCTTGCAGTGAGAGATTGAACCCACGATGTTCTCGGGCCACACCGGGTCGCCTTCCGCATTCATTCCGAGTGCCGCGGGCATAACGCCGAGTTGTTCGAGGGATTTTCTGGCGCAGTGTCTTCCGGTAGCGAACTCTCTCTTCCGTTTGTCGATGGCACGTGCGACGAAGACTTCTTCTTCCCGCGGAAGCTCGGGCGCCGCAGCATCAATCGCACAGCATTCCGTTACGACGAAAGGCGGAAAAAGTTGTCCTAGAATCGGAATATCCATACGGAGCTACTGTTATTCATTGAGATGCTTTTGACAAGAGGCATGCGGACAGCATGGCGCATGGAGCAGGGAGTCGCCAGCTTGCTGCGCGGAAAACTTTTGCGGCGACCGAACCTATGCAATAGTGTAGGCGTAGTGGTCCAAGAGGGTAGATATGACAGACAAAGAACCGCCAGGAGATCCGGATGAGGAACTGAAGTCTCAACTTCAGAGTCTTCTTCAAAACGCGAATGTGCACTTTATGCGGGGTCCTTCTCAGGCGCCGGCCCCCGAAGGGGGTGACGAAGAGCAGGGCGAAGAAGAACGGAAAGCGGAAGAAGCGATCCGCCGGATCCGTGAGTTTAATCTGAAGCCGCGTGAAGTGCGCGACTATCTCGACCGCTACGTCATCAAACAGGCGGAAGCGAAGAAGGTCCTCTCGGTCTCCATATGCGACCACTATAACCATGTCAGGCAGTGCATGGAGAATCCGCGTCGGCGGGAGAAGCAGTATAACAAGCCCAACATCCTTCTCATGGGGCCGACCGGCGTCGGTAAGACCTATCTGATGCGGTGCGTCGCCAAGTTAATCGGCGTGCCCTTTGTGAAAGCCGACGCGACCAAGTTCTCTGAGACCGGCTACGTGGGATACGACGTTGAAGACATTGTGCGGGACCTGGTGAAAATGGCCGACGGGAACACGGAGCTCGCGCAGTATGGCATCATCTACGTCGATGAAATCGACAAGATTGCCGCGCAGGCGACCGAGGGAACGAAGGACGTATCCGGCCGGGGCGTTCAGGTTAATCTACTCAAGCTCATGGAAGAAACCGAGGTCAACCTTTTCAGTCAGACCGATCTCATCGGCCAGATGCAGGCGATGATGGATATTCAGAAAGGCAAACAGCACGAGCGCATGATTAATACGCGCCATATGCTCTTCATCGTAAGCGGGGCGTTTACGAGTCTTTCTGACCTGGTGAAAAAGAGGATTGAAGCCAGTCCTATCGGGTTCAAGGCGGAGGAAAGGGAGAAGCCGCAGTACGATTCTGAATATCTGAAGCTGACCGAAACGCGCGACTTCATCAATTTCGGTTTCGAACCTGAGTTTATCGGCCGCCTGCCTGTACGTGTGGCGTGCGACCAGCTTGAGAAGGAGGATCTCGAGGAAATACTGATTCGTTCGGAAGACAGCATTCTTCATCAGTATGAAGACGAGTTCGATGGTTACGGAATCGACTTCACTGCGACAAGAGAAGCACTGGGAGAGATAGCCGAAAGGGCTTACAAGGAGCGGACAGGCGCCCGAGGGCTGATGACGGTAATGGAGAAGATATTCCGCGATTTCAAATTCGAGCTGCCTTCAACGAGCATTACGAGTTTCGAGATAACCAGCGATGCCATGCAGGACACTCGCAGGGCTCTCATGGAACTTCTTCTCAAGCACAAAGATGCGCAGCGCGATGTGCTGAGGTCCGAAGTCACCGCTTTCGCGGACCGCTTTGAGCAGAACCACTCGCTGAAACTTGTCTTTGACGAAAGTGCCATCGAAGCCCTTGTCGAGATCAGTCTGGAAACGGATAAAACGATCCGGGCGATTTGTGAAGAACGTTTCAAGGATTTCGAATTCGGTCTGAAACTGATCGCCGAGAACACGGGCCGCACCGAATTCACTCTTACCCGCTCGACTGTTGAGGATCCGCAGAAGAACCTTTCACAGCGGGTCGTTGAAAGCTATCCTGAAAAGAAGACGGCGAAAGATACGAAAGCTGGAGGTGAAGCATGAAGCATATCCTGATTATGATCACTGTGTTGACATTCTGCTGTGTGACGGCCGCCGTCGCGACGGAAGATCAGGCTGTGGCTGACAATACAGCTAAAGAGATAACGGTCGGAGAACTGGCCGACGTTGTCGACAATCTGGCTGAGCGCATCGACGATGTTGAGAAGCTGATCGGCCGCCCGCGGGGAAACGAGTCGCTGGAAGAACTGGAGAAGCGGGTCCGCAAACTTGAGAAGACGGTCGACGATATCGAGAAGACTCTGTCGAAGATCGAGCGGAACATCGACAGCATCGAACGCGATGTGCGCAGGATAGAGCAGAAGGTGAAGTGAGGCCTGCTGGTCCGTTGCTATCGATGGGGCTGAATCGGCATTCCGGTCGGCTGGAATATGACTTCACATAAAGTTGCATAAAGTGAAACTTTATGTTTAGTTATTCCTATGCAGCCAATGTTTCAGATGATCAATGCCCTGAGACGATTTCCTGAGGCTGGAAACCGGGTTTACGCTCTGCAGGATTTCAGGGCTCTGCTTCCAGGACATGGAGCGGGAGCCTGCAAGTCGGTAGTAGCCCGCTTGGAAAAGCGCGGTGATCTGACGAGAATATGTCGCGGGATATACATGCTGCCTGATGCCGGCTTGTACGGGAGCGACCTTCTCGGGCATGTGGCAGCCCGCCTGCGCGCTGGTCAATTCAACTACCTGAGCCTCGAAACTGTATTGAGCGAAGCGGGAGTGATCTCGCAGATTCCCCTGAGTAGGATAACGCTGATGTCGTCTGGACGATCTAATGTGATCTCCTGTGGGAAGCACGGGGACATTGAGTTTGTCCACACAAACAAGAAGGCCTCAAAACTGGCGGCTGATCTGGTCTATGACCCCCGATACCAGCTGTGGCGGGCGTCCGTTGCATTAGCTCTGCAGGACATGAAAGACACACGCAGGGATACGGGATTGGTGGATTGGGAGGCGGCAAATGAATCTGTTTGACCGGCTGGTAGAACAGGCTATGCAATCAGAACGGGCACTGGGTATCGTTCGGCCCGCGCTTGAAAAGGAGCTTCTCCACCATGATATTCTCCGCGAGATGAATCAGAGCGGCCTGATGGCAGGCCTGACGTTTATCGGCGGCACATGCCTGCGCGCATGTCACGGCTCTCCACGGCTGAGTGAAGATCTTGATTTTACCGGGGGCAGTGACTTCAAGGCAACCCAGCTCAGTGAACTGGGATCTCTTCTTGAAAACACGCTGATGGAAAAATATGGCCTGCATGTCGAAGTCAGCGCCCCGGTCCGGGAGGAAGGAAACATCAGCACATGGAAACTGCGGATGCAAACCCGCGCGGCGTCGAAACATCTTCCGGCCCAGCGCATTCACATTGATATCTGTGCGTTGCCAAGCCACCGCCCGCTTCCGTCGCTGCTGCGGAACGCATATGGAGTGAACATGGGGACAGAAGGTTTGATTGTGCAAGCGCAATCCCGCGAAGAGATCCTGGCGGACAAATGGGTGGCGCTGGCATTCCGTCCCAACAGGATCAAATATCGCGATCTTTGGGATATCCTGTGGTTGAGTCGGCAGAATGTCCGGTTGGAGACCTCGCTCATCTTCCAGAAAATGGATGACCGGAATACAGAACACCGTGAAGTTGCCGCGACCCTGGTTGAGAGGATACGCGAACTGGAAACCGATCCGCGGCACCAAAGCATGTTCCGACAGGAAATGGGAAGATTCGTATTTGCGGCAGATCAAAGAGAAGCTGTCGGTAATCCTGGTTTCTGGGATCTCCTGATTCGTCAGATTCGGGAGCAATCTGACGTACTCTTTCCGCAGGAGTTCTCGTAGCCGCATCCTGCGATCGCTTGACGACCCGGCAGTCGGACTCACTCAGCGTCAGCGGGCGATTTCAACAGCCGATCGATTAACACGAAGGCGAGTGCTGCCCGCTCGTTTCTTGTGAGGGCGGTTTCCAGTTTCTTGATTTGATCCTGAATTCTCGGTGAAGCATCGGGATCGTCATGGGCCATCTGGAAGGCCGTTTTCAGCTGGTCCTCGTTGATGCAGTAGACCGATTCGCCGCCCAGCAGTTCTATTGGTTGTATGGTCATATTGGGTTTCGGTGTTCGGGTGGTCGGGACAATTCAGGAGCCTCAGCAACTATCATATGCCAAAGCTCGATCCGCAGCCGCAGGATTTGACGGCATTGGGATTGGTGAACCGGAATCCTGACTTGATCAGATCGCTGGAATAGTCAATCTCCAGCCCGTCGAGAAACATTGCACTTCCTGCTTCCGCGACCACCCGCAGGTCTCCGTCCTCATAGACAGCCTGATCGCCCTCTTTGAGTGTGTCATCAATGCAGGCTTTGTACGTCATTCCCGAACATCCGCCCGGCGCCACGGATACTCGCAGAAACTGTGCGCCAACGGCGTCCAGTTTCTTCAACTGTTCTTTTGCTCTATCCGATATCTTAATCGCCATTTTCCGTCTTCCGTCCTCTGTCTTCAGTCTTCCCGTTGCTGCGGCAAGGTACGACGCAATACAGTGGTGTCAAGAGAGGCGGGGAAAATGAGGAATGCTGAAAGGGAGAGGGGGAAACGTCCAACGATCAACAAACAACTCGAAACTCTCAATTGAGGAAGGTCAGAACGCAGATAAGCTTTATTCGAAACCCGAAACCCGAAACCCGAAACCCGAAACCCGAAACCCGAAACCCGAAACCCGAAACCCGGATGGCGGAGAATCGCCGCCGGCCTTTCTGAATAAATATTGCTGGGGTTACGTCTAAGGGGTATGGTGACAAAAAGAACCAGTCACATGGAGGTTCAGTGCGATGAAGAATAGCGTTCGATTAATGACTTTGATGCTTCTGGCCGTTGTCTCTATTCCCATGCTGACGGGATGTGCGGCTTTCCGCGCTTCTACGCAGGACGTGAACGTGGATGAAACGCGGCATTTCGATGCGGACTTTGACTATTCGGATCTGCGCTCGATAACCGAATCGGTAGCCGGAGAACTGGCTGCGAGCAAGATGCTGAGCGAGAGCGAGGAGCCTCCGGTCCTGATGATCGCGGGCGTCCAGAACAGAACGAGCCGCTATGTCGACACGAAGTCCCTGACCGATCGTGTGCGCACGCTTCTTTTCCAGACGGGACAGGTCCGTTTCGTGAATGAGTCCCGCCGGGAAGATCTGCTGAAGGAACAGGGCTATCAGGCCGCCCACGCCACTCCCGAGAGCCAGGTCTCCGTCGGCCGCCAACTCGGCGCCAAGTACATGATCAGCGGCGCGCTTGCGGAGATGAAGAACAAATCCCCGCGGCAGGTTCGTGTGTCCAGGAAGGAACTCAACTACTACAAACTGACGTTTGAGGTGACCGACCTGGAGAGCGGCGAACTGGTATGGATCACCGAGAAGGAATTCGCCCGTCAGGCCAGCAAACCTCTCATCGGGTGGTAAGATGCATTCGTTCCCACGGTACGCCATGGAAGGGCTGTGCCGGGGTGCCTGCGTTATCCTGCTGGGCTTCGTCTGCTCCGGGTGCGCAACCCCGGCTTTGAATTCCGCCCGTCACGATTTCTACCGGGGGAAATTCGATGCGGCGAATCAGACCCTCACCGATGTTGACGTGCCTTCCAGGGACCGGGTGCTCTTCCTGATGGAGCGCGGAGCCGTCCGGCAGATGCTTGGTGACTACGAGGGGAGCAGCAAAGATTTTATCGAGGCGGCCGACCGCATCATCGAGCTCGAGACGTACAGCGTCTCGAAGGGCGGCGCGAGCATGCTGACGAATGATGAGGTGCAGGATTTCAGGGGTGTTCCTTTTGAGCGCTCTCTTCTGCATGCTTTTACAGCCATCAATCATCTGTCCCAGGGGCATTGGAACGACTCCGGTGTTGAATCGCGAAGGATTCTCCTCTCGCTTGAGCCGGTGATCGAAAAAGGCTACCCGGACGACGCCTTTTCTCGTTATATGGCCGGGTTCGGTCTTGAACTCAATGACGACCCGTCCA
>JAHIZV010000144.1 GCA_018814445.1 Verrucomicrobiota bacterium
TACGGAGAACCTTGTTATGATAGGAGTCTTGCGCGGCAGCTTCATGTTTCTCGGGGATCTTGTCAGAGACCTGTACGTCCACGAACTCCATCCACGAATAGACTTTATGACGCTCGAAAGTTACGGAAGCGGCATGGAATCGAGCGGTACCGTGCAGATCACCAAAGATGTTGCCGTGGATGTCGCCGGAGCGAGCATTCTGCTCGTGGATGACATCCTCGATACCGGTCGAACCCTCACTTTTGCCAGGAATCATCTGCTCAGCAAAGGTGCCGTGGAGGTCAAGACATGTACACTACTCGATAAACCAAGCCGCCGCGTAATTCCGATAGAAGCCGACTTTGTCGGATTCGAGATACCCGACGAGTTCGTCGTCGGGTACGGATTGGACTACGACAGTTACTACCGGGAACTGCCCTACATCGCCAAAGTGGAACTTCTCGAGAAAGAGTAGCGACGTTACTCGATCAGATCGATCAGATCGTTTACCCCGCCCGTTTGCTCCTGCGGCTGTTCCGGTGTCTCTTTCGGGGCGACTTTCTTGCGTGGCCGGTTTCTTCGCTGGCCGCCGCGAGGGTTCCTGCGATCCCTTTCGGTGTCGCCTGCCCCTTCAAGTGCCTTCTTGAATGTGGAGGTCCGCATGGTTACACCGCTTCCGGAGGCAACGGCCTTTTCCAGCTCCGCGTCCGCGGTGATGACCATCACCTCACGCTGACGCCGTCCGCGCTTCAGGAGATCTGCGATCACGCTTCTGAGCTCGTCACCACGCTGACCGTAGTACACCGTGATGCCTTCGAATTCCTCGCCGTGATCCACTTTTCGCAGAGGGTTGCCCTCGAAAGCGGCGCAGAGATCGATTTTCTCTTTGGCGGCGAATCTCGAAAGCCGCCCCATGAGGTGGATTTGGTCGCGCGGCGTGGGCTTTCCGCTGCCCAGAAGCCCTTTTGCATCAACGATATACAGGCGCTTGGACCTGTAGTGGCCGCTGTTCTGCTTGAATATCCACCAAGCCCTGACTTTGTCTAGTAAACCCATTTCTACCTTTCCTTCTGTTCCCGTGTTTGGGGAAGGGGGAACTTACCCAAGGTGCAGGGCAAGATCAAGAGCGTTGTTCTGCCTGCACGTTTGTGGCATTCGCCATCGGCGCGGCATTGAAACAGCCGAAATGCCACGGGGCGGCGGGCCTCCCGGTTGACGGATAAGGGAGCTTGGGCTATCTTCGCCGCTCACAAAATCATGACACAGGAACGTACATACTCGATAAAGTGCCCGAAATGCGGGGCAGAACAAAGCGTTGAGCTCTACGACGCCATTAACGTGGCCGAAAGCCCTCTGTTGAAGGACGAGCTGCTCTCCAACAGGATCAATGCAGTTGTCTGCGACGAATGCGGCTTCGATTTTCGGGTCGATAAATCACTGCTTTACCACGATCCGGAGCTTGGCGTGCTGATCTATCTGTTGCCTGAAAACGGGTACAGCGAGGCGGAGGGCGAGGCCGAATTTGTCCGGTCGATCGAGATCCTGAACAGTTCTCTTCCTGATAGCGTATCCTCTCCGGAAGTGCATCTTGTGGGGAGGCGGGAAGAACTTATCGAGCGCATCTTCCTGCTGGAGGATGGGCTGGATGAGCGAATTATCGAGTACATCAAGTACATGGTCTACTCGAAGAATATGGAGCAGGTTAACCCGCTGACGAAGACTCTCCTGTTCAATGTACAGGACTCCGACGACGAAAACCTGTGTTTCGTCATACAGGATGTGGAGACCAGACAGCTCGAAGGAATGCTTCAGTACAACCGGGATGCCTATGTCGCGTTCGAGGAGATGTTCGATGAAGACGAGCAGACCGCAACGTTGCTGGAGATGTTTCCCGGGCCGTTCATCAGTGCCCGCAGACTCGTTCTGAAAGACGCGCAACCGGGCAGCAGCGGATCTGCGGCATAGCCGCAGGGAACGCGCGGCTATTTCTTCGCGCGTATCTCTTTTTCCACGTACATCAGAGAATTCTGGACCTGCGGAGCCCAGGCCGTTTCCGGATTCTTCTCAATGAAGTCCTTGTAGACAGCCTGAGCCTGCTCAAGCCGTCCAAGCTCCTCCAGACAGCGGGCACTGCTGATTACGGCGAGAGGAGTGAGAAAGTGATCAGGATTCGCCTCGGTGAAATGGTCAAATTCTGCCAGCGCCTCTTCTGTTTCGCCCGACGCTTCCTGACAGTAGGCCATGCCTAAGTCGGCCGCGGGTTTCATCATATGGTCAGGATAATCCCGCAGGAACTGGCTGTATTCGAGGCGGGCGAGTTCAAACTGCCCCGAGTGGAAAAGTCTGGCCGCCGCATTAAGTTTGGCAATAGGGGCAGAAGGTGTCGTTGCGTAATCTTGTACGATTTCCTGGAGTTGCTCAACGGACGTGGCTGCAGACAGAAGACGCGCGGCCCTTTCCTGTTTTGAGCTCTTGATCTGCCTGTAACCGGTTACGCCCAGAAAGACAACCAGGGCCGCACCGACACTTATAGCGATGGGCTGGGCGTATTCCTTCAGCAAATTCAAGGCCTGCTGCAAATCATCGTGATGTTCTGCCTCTAAAGGAGGCCGTTGCTCAGTGCTGTTCTTCTCGTCTGCCATAGAAAGACCCTTGGTTTTGTGTGAAAGCGTGTATTTATGGGCGGAAGAGACTCAAAACGCAAGCTTCGAGGCGAGACTCTCGTAGTGTTTCATTTAGCGTCACGATCGTGACGCTAAGTGAAACGGATCGGGAGTGCGGATTGCGGGATCAATCCCGGTCTATTCTGTCGCGGAAAGGAATATCCGGACGATCTCCCGGGCGGTGCCCTCGGGTGACAGACTTGTGGTGTCAATTTGATGCGCGATAGCATCGTACAGAGGCTGTCTGTCGGCCAGGATGTCGCGAATTCGATTTGCCTTGTCACCGTTTTCGAGCAGAGGGCGGTGGTCTTCGGCTTGAACACGGCGGAGGATTTCATCCGGATCGGCCCGCAGGCACACGACAAGTCCCGTTACCGAGAAGTCGCGAATATTGTCGGGATTCAACACGATCCCTCCGCCAGCTGTGATCACGAGATTCTGTCGCCCGGCCAGTTCCTGAGTCAGGGCCCTCTCGAGATCGCGAAAGTATGGCTCCCCGTCCTGAGCGAAGATATCCGATATCGCACGAGTCTCGCGCTCTTCGATAATCGTATCCATGTCGACGAGTTCACGGCCGAGCCTGTCAGCCACAATCCGGCCGACGGTGGTTTTCCCGGTCCCCATGAATCCGACAAGAACTATGTTCGCATTCTTCATCAATCATTTACGATGGAGTATCTCGTGCTCACCGGTACTCTCCAGCCAGCCAGTTTACGTACGCCTCCCACCAACCATCTCCCCAGAGAATCCAGACGATTGCGGCGATCGCGAGAAAGGGGCCATACGGAATGCGGGTCTGCCATTCGCGTTTCCTGCCGAGAATCAGCAGGATGCCCACGATTGAACCGATAAGTGATGAAATCATTACGGTGAATAGCACGCCTCGCCATCCCATGAACGCGCCTATCGCGGCCAGAAGTTTGATGTCGCCCATTCCCATGGCATCTTTCTTGAAGATCGCCTTGCCGATGCCGGCGACTACCCACAGAAGTCCTGCCCCCACAAAGGCTCCAATGGCCGATTCCTGAAGTCCGTGGAACCTATCCGCCGCGCCGTGAAGTTGGGGGACCAGAACACTCAGAATCAGGCCTGCGGCTATACCGCCGAGGCTGACTCTGTCGGGAATAATCATATGCTCCAGATCAACAAAGGTGGCAAGCAGGAGACCTCCGGCCGCCAGCCAGTAGATTCCGGTGACCGTGCTCATTCCATATCGGCACCAGATCAGCGTGAAGATTGCAGCCGTGAGCGCCTCAACGAGCACATAGCGAGGTGAGATCGCGGCTGCACAGTTGCGGCATTTGCCTCTGAGAATCAGGTAGCTGATCACGGGCACGTTGTCATACCATGCGATCGTATGCCCGCAGGCCGGGCAGGAAGAACGGGGCTTAACGATCGATCGTTCAAGGGGAATCCTGAAGATGCAGACGTTCAGAAAACTGCCGATGCAAGCGCCGAGAATAACGACACACGTTGAAAGATACGCCGACCAGAAAAGGCTCAGTTCGCTCATCAGCCGTAGACTCTCTCCTCGAGTGCCGCCCGCATGGCTCCTGTATCCGGATCGAGGCCCGTCCAGATGGAGAACGCCCGTGCCCCCTGGTGGAGAAGCATGCCGAGGCCGTTAACGGTCAGTGCGCCTGCCGTTTCGGCGTTCTTCATCAGGCCCGTTTTCGGGTACATGTAAATCAGGTCGAGGACCCGCTGACCCGGCCGGAATGCCTCTGCCGGAAGCAGGGGGGTATCTTCTTCCTTCATGCCGACAGGGGTTGCCTGGACGATCAGGTCGGCCTGCCTGGCTAGATCAGACTGCCCGGACGAATCTGTAGGAATCAGAACTTCTGTCTCGCCGCTGATGGCGGCGACCTCTGCCTTCACGGCCGCAGTGCGCCTGGAGTCTATGTCAGACAAGACGATCTGCCGCGCGCCTTCCCGCGCACAAACCAACGCTACTGCCCGTCCCGCTCCGCCGGCGCCAAGCACAAAGACATTGCTGCCTTTGATGCCCTGCCCGAAGGCGTCCTCAATGGCCTTCAGGAAGCCATAACCGTCGGTGTTGTAACCAGTCATCCTCCCGTCGGCGAAACGTACTGTGTTTACCGCTCCTAGAAGCCTGGCCGACTCGTCAAGCTCGCTGAGTTCCCGGAAAGCGACCTCCTTCAAGGGCACGGTCAGGTTCACGCCCGCGAATCCGAGCGTCGTCAGTCCAGAAAGCGCGGTCATAAGATCTTCCGGGGAGACATCGAACGCCAGGTACACGGCATCAAGGCCGAGCGCCTTGATGGATGCATTGTGCATGACCGGCGACAACGTATGTCCTATGGGATGGCCGAGAACGGCGAAGTATTTCGTATGACCACTGATTGATGTCATGTCCGACCTCTACTTCTTTCCGCGGCTTTGTGGCTTCTTCTTTGCCGGCGCTTTCTTCCTGCTCATCAGGTAGCGATTGAGACAACTCAGATAAGCTTTGGCGCTTGCCTCAACGATATCCGTGCTCGAAGCCTTGCCGGCGACCACAACGTCGCCGTAGGCAACCTGCATGCTCACCTCGCCGACCGCATCTTTTCCTTTCGTGATCGCCTGCAGAGAGAAGTCCATCATTTTACCTTGCACATTCGCAATGCGGTCGATGGTCTTCAGTGCGGCATCAACAGGTCCGTCGCCGCAGGCTGCATCCTCAAACACCTCTTTCTCGCGTCTGAGGCGCACCGTGGCCGTAGGCACGGTCTGGTTGCCCGTGGACACGTGCAGGTAGTCCAGCGTGAATACGCGCGGGCCTTCATACACCTGCTCCTGGACGATGGAGACCAGATCGTCGTCATACACGGTCTTCTTCTTGTCCGCCAGTTTGATGAAACTGTCGTAGGCTTTCTCCAGCTCCTCTGCTGTCAGATGGAAGCCCATCTTCTGCAGATGGTTCTTGAATGCGTGCCGCCCTGAGTGCTTGCCTAGCACGAGTTCCGTGTCATGGATGCCCACGTCCTGCGGGCACATGATCTCGTAGGTCGTGCGCTCCTTCAGTATGCCGTCCTGATGAATTCCGGCTTCATGTGCGAAAGCATTGGCGCCGACGATGGCTTTGTTGCGCTGAACAACCATACCGGTCAACTGACTGACCAGCCGGCTCGTTCGGAATATCTCTTCCGTTTTCACCCCGGTCCAGACGCCCAGGGCGTCTTCGCGGGTTTTGATCGCCATTACGATTTCTTCCAGCGAGCAGTTTCCTGCGCGCTCACCCAGTCCGTTGATCGTACACTCGACTCCGCGAGCGCCGCTCTCGATGGCCGACAGAGAATTCGCAACAGCCAGTCCCAGATCGTTATGGCAGTGCACATGGACGGTGACTTTGTCGATACCGTTGACGTGATCGTACAGATAGGCAATCAGGTCGCGGAATTCATGCGGCACCGTGTACCCGACTGTGTCCGGGATGTTGATGGTGGTCGCGCCGGCATCGATAGCCGCCCGAACGACTTCAGCCAGAAAATCCGGCTCCGTCCGTGCGGCATCTTCCGGGCTGAACTGCACGTCCTTGCAGAACTTCCTCGCATACTTCACTCCGGCGGCCGCGGTTTTAACGATCTCCGCTTTCGCCTTCTTCAGCTTGTGTTTCCTGTGAATTTCAGACGTAGCCAGAAATACATGAATGCGGCCCCTGGCGCCTGCGGGGGCAATAGCCTCGGCACAACGCTCGATGTCTTTATTCATGCAGCGCGCCAGTCCGCATATCCTCGGTCCCTTGATCTGCTCCGCGATGGCTTTGACGGCCTCGAAATCACCGGGCGAGGCGATCGGAAAGCCCGCTTCGATGATATCCACGTTCAGACGGGCCAATTGTCCGGCGACTTCCAGCTTCTCGCGCAGGCCCATGCTCGCGCCGGGGCATTGTTCACCGTCTCTCAGCGTCGTATCAAATATGATGACTCTGTCCTTCTTGCTTCTCGTCATCGTCTTTCTCTCTTTCTTCGAACCCGTCATATGGCGGGAATGTTAACAGTCCTGATACCCATTACAACCAACAAAAAACCCACCGCGTTCAACGATGGGTGGTTCTCAAAAGACTCGGGGAAACGGCTACATAAGCCCGTTCCCGCCCATCGCGAAGCGGTGGCCGCTAAGAAGGAGAAGCGCGAGCGCACGCAGCAGAGCGCGTGAGCCGCTGATCATCCTCGCGATGGTGATGTGATTTGTCATAACGAAGGGAACGTACTTCGGGCGCGTGAAGTTGTCAACGGCAAGGAGCTTCTTAATCATGATCCTGATCATATTCGTAATCGGCCCGAAGTGCGGGAGAGAGAGGGGGGATTAGGATTATGAGTACGATTAAGATTAGGAGGGGAAGAACAGAAAAGCCCCTGCGCCAGGGCAGGGGCTTCTTCAGTTCGATAGTGCCTGCTTCGTCAGCTGCGGGAAGCAACGAGGTGCATGTAGTTCATGCCGCCATTGTTGTCCCAGATTGTGTAGCCATCCGGCAGTGTGTAGAAGATTGCGAATTCGATCTCTGCGGTCTGCGGTCCGGGGCCCATGAGGCTTTTGCCGTTCCAGGTACCGGGGCCGATGTAGCTGTTGCCCAGGATGCCGGCGGGAACCACGTCCACACCCCACTGCTCATAGCCGTCCCAGCGGGTGTATTCATATGAGGCGTAAGAGTAATTGACCGTTTCCCACTTGTCAGCGGTCCAGACGATCCCGACGACTTTGTTGTACGACCAGTTAGGCACCTTGATGTCAACCCAGAGGCTGATGTCTTCTTCCCACATGAGTATGGGCGGAGTTGAATCTGAGATCCAGATTCCCTCGCCAATCAGCTCAAGATCTGCCGCGAAGCTCGACGCTGCGGTCGTGATTACTGCTGCTGCGATAAGTGTTATTGCGATTGCTCTCTTCATTGTTATTCCCCCTGCTTTTTCCGGTTTTCCCAGTTTGAGCCACCAGGCACCCGCCCGGTAGAACGTTTTACTAATAGTCAAAATATACCCGGTCAACCGTTTTAATAAAGAGCTTTTTTCACTTTTTTCAGCAAGGACCCGTTTTTGGCCCTTTCTCTAGAGAAAAGTTGCAGAACGTGCGGAGTCTCCCTATGGTTTTCGTCCGCTCTTCAGTTGCGGGAATATCGGTGAAATGGACAGATCAATCTACATTCGCGGTGGACGGCTTGTTGACCCGGTCTCCGGACGGGACGAAACGGGCGATATTTTCGTTCGCGAGGGACTGATTGCTGCGAAGCCGGAAGTCCTGCCTGATGACACGCAAATTGTCGATGCCGCCGGCAAGATCGTTGCGCCGGGATTCATCGACATTCATGTGCATTTTCGTGAACCGGGCGGTGAAGCGGCGGAGACGATTGAAACCGGTTCCGCGGCCGCCGCTCGCGGCGGTTTCACTACGGTTGTCACGATGCCGAACACGACGCCCCCTATAGACACTGCGTCTCTTGTGGCTTCCGCCCGCGCGCGCGGCGACGAGGTCGCGCTTACCCATGTGGCTCCTTCCGCCTGCATAAGCAAGGGGCGTGAGGGGAAGCTTCTCGCCGACCTTGAGGCGCTCGCTTCGGCGGGAGCGGTCGCATTTACCGATGACGGGTGCACGGTTCAGTCCGACCAACTGATGCTTGAGGCCATGGAGGTCGCCGCGGACCTCGGCATACCCATCATGGATCATGCGCAGGACCGGGCGGCTGAACTCAGGGGCGGCGTAATGCATAAGGGGAATGCCTCAAAGCGGCTCGGGCTGCCGGGCATTCCGGCTTCCGCGGAGATCAGCATTATAGCCAGGGATATTGAGCTGGCGGAAAAGACTTCGTGCGAACTGCACATCCAGCACGTCTCTGCGGGTGAGAGCGTGGAGTTGATTCGCAAGGCACGGGAAAGGGGCGTGGACGTCACGGGCGAGCTGACCCCGCATCATCTCGTATTCACGGACGAGGACGTTTTGATTGACGATCCTTCCCGTTTTAAGATGAATCCGCCGCTGAGGTCCCAGGCGGACCGGGAGAAGCTGATCGAGGCCGTGATTGACGGGACGTTCTGCGCATTTGCCACCGACCATGCGCCGCATACAGCCGCAGCCAAGGCCAAAGGATTCAGGGAAGCCCCGTTTGGAGTGGTAGGTCTTGAGACGGCGGTCGGCGTGACCTATACGGAGCTTGTGCTGGGTAAGTTGATGGATCTCCAAACATGGATAAAGCGGTGGACTGTCGGGCCCGCGGCGGTCATAGGAATGGACCTGCCTTCGCTTGCAGTCGGAAGTATCGCTAACATCGTCGTGCTGGATCTTGAGGGCGAGTGGACGGTCGATCCGGCCCGGTTCAAATCGCTTTCACGCAACAGTTCGTTTACGGGGCGTACGCTCACAGGCCGCGCAATGTGCAGCGTCTGCCGGGGAATCATGACCTGGACCGAACATCCTATCCCATTGACAGATTCGCGCGTTAAATGACAGTATTCGAGGCCGAATACGAAGGAGTTTCTGGATGGCTGTTCTCAAAGGAATGTCGACGGTGCTGAAGGGTCGGAGTATCGACCTGAACATGAATGAGTTGACGATCGGGAGAAATCCCGAAAACGGTCTGCCCATCGATGATCCAACCGTATCAGGAAAGCATTGCCGGATCGTGCGCGAGGATGAGCAGTTCAGGCTCATCGACCTCAACTCAACCAACGGCACGCGGGTTAACAGCCGTGACATCTCCGAAACGATTCTGAAGCCGAAGGATATTGTTCAGGTCGGATCAGTGGAATTCATGTTCGACAGCGAGCACGCGGGGAGTATCGATTCCACGCGCCTTACGAAGGCGCAGGTGGAGGAGGCCGAGGGACCCTCAGCCGCGCCGGATTCTTTCGGCAATATCTCTCCCTTTGGTGCGCGCCGCAAGGAAAGCAAGGGGCCTTGGTTCCTTTTGATAGCATTGATCGGCGTGCTTGCTCTCGCGGCCCTGGTTTTCTTCCTCTACAAGCTGTTCATGGCCACCTGATTCAATGACTGCCGGGCCGGCCAGCCGAGTACGATGTGATTCACGCCTCGGCTACACGCTTATCGAGACTATTCTTGCCGTGGCCATCGCCGCTCTTATCGTGCTGCTCATCTTCTCTCTGTACTATGCTGTTACACATACGTTAAGCGGACAGCAGAGCAGGAAAAACGACAGGAACTCCGCCGTGCGCGCGCTTGAACAGATATCCGAAGATCTCACATCCGCGTACCCGCCATCGAATGAAGCCGGATGTGAGTTTGTTCTCGATCCCGGTCAGGAAGCCGGCGCTCTCCTCTCGTTTTGTGTGGCGCGACGGGAAGTGGGGGTGGCGGATCTTGAATGGTCTGAGATACATCGCGTTCAGTATGTGCTGGATACAGAAGGGAATTCAGGACGACTTCTTCGCTTGGTCAGACCGACCGGCGGGCCTGCATCGACGTTGCCTCCCGTGACGAATATTCTGGCGTCCGGCGTCACGGATCTGTCGTTCTCCGCAAGCGATGGCGCCGCGTGGTTTGAGACGTGGCCGGTGAGTGAAGAGGGTGGTCTGCCAAAGGCTATGAGGCTGCGCCTGGCGGCGGGGTCGGACGCGGCTGAGACTTTTGAGACGGACGTTCTTATCCCGGCGGCGCAGGTCATCTCTTCAGAAACAGTAAGAGTTAGTACCGCGTCTTCCTTGTGACTTCGTTGATCACCTGTTCCAGCAGATCAATACCCCGCTCCCACGAGAACCTCTGCTGCACAAGGCGCCGCGCGTTCGTTTCCATCCGCTGCCGCAGGTTCTCGTCCTCCAGGAGAAGACTGATGTCTTCCGCCATGATCGCAGGATCATCCGCAAGAAAACAATTCTCGCCCGACTGGGCCGGTATGCCCTGCGCGCCAAGCGTGGTCGACACGACGGGAAGCTGTGAAGACATGGCTTCGAGGATCTTCCCCCGCATGCCTGAGCCCATGCGCACGGGACAGACATAGACGTGTGATTTAGAGAAGTACGGGCGGATATCCGATACCTCGCCTGTGACAACGATGCCTTTGTCTCTCCGTCCGAGTTCCCTCATGGACCTCGATGGATTCGGGCCGATCACGTAGAACTTCAAGTCAGGATGCCGCAACTTGAGGTCCGGCCAGACCCACTCATAGAACCACGTGACCGCGTCCGTATTTGCATCATCGTCGTAGTCGCCCGTGTAGACGATGCCCTTTTCGCCCGTGAGCGGAGTCCGCGGGCGGAAATGGTCCACGTCAACACAGTAGGGAATGACATTGATATGAACGTCCGGCGCATAGCGAAGAAGCGTGTATCGTTCCTCAGCGGTCAGAACGAGTACCCGATCCACACTTCTGTATATGTCGAATTCCATTTGCTTGAGGTGCTTCATGCAGATCCAGAGGCGGACGTACTGGGGGGGCCATCTGGTCAAATCGAGTTGTTTGCTCGCGACGGTCGTGGGACTAAGGTGGCAGGAGACGATCCGCCGGACAGCAGGAAGGTACGGATTCCTGAAAAGATATTGACCCATCCTTGTGAACTCGGCGATGACGACGTCGTACCTCGACCTTTCGACCATGTCACCCACCGTTCTCTGCATGGCCGTGGATCTGAGAGAACTGAAAAGGGGGGCATGAGAATGCACCAGGCAATGCCATGCTTTTCGAATGCCGTGAAGGGGCTCGGGAAGGGGAACCCGTTCAATTTCAGAAACATGCGGTTCAATATCAGCCAGATACTTATCTTCCGCCTCGTCCCGGAAAGTGCAGAGACCCACCTGGTGACCGCGGGCTGCAAGCCTGGCGATCCGTTGATAGACTATCTTATGTCCCCCGATGACACGCGAGTGGGGCAGTTGACTGGATAGGAAAAGAATCTTCATCGCCTGCAGAAGCGATACGGGGCGCCGGATGCCGGATACCGGATTACCGCCGTGACGCCTTTCTTCATCTGGAATCGAGTATCAGGCATCAGTCTGCTTCCCCAGATCTTCTAGTAGCTGAACGAACTCTGCCTTTGTCAAATCGGTTATCGTTCGTCCATCCCTGCGCAGCCGGGCTTCAATCTTCATGCACGCATCCTGCATTTCCTGGTGCGTCGCTTCAGATCCAAGAAGCACGGAGAAGTTCGCACCCCGGGTGATGCGGATATGTCCGTCCTGACCGTCTGATCCGAGACCCAATATTCCCGCTATGCGGTCAGCCTTTCCCGTGGGTCGTTGTCCTGTCATCGCCGTTTAGAGTAACAGCAGGGCTCAATGAGAGCAAGAGGAGGAGCAAACATCGAATACCCGGTTCGGACCATTAACCATGAAACCATGGGCGGTGTTGGGTCTTGACGTTTTCACCCAATTTCGCCATACCCATACGCTCACATTGGGCGAACAGGAGAGAGAATCATGGCAAGAATAGATTTTGGCGGTGTTACAGAAGAAGTGGTGACGCGCAAGGAGTTTTCCCTTGCGAAGGCGCGTAAAGTTCTCAAAAAAGAGACCATCGCAGTCATTGGCTACGGTGTCCAGGGACCCGCGCAGGCGCTGAACATGAAGGATAACGGCCTCAACGTTATCATCGGACAGGCCAAGCGCTTCAAGAAGGATTGGGACCGCGCGGTGAAGGACGGATGGAAGCCCGGCGAAACGCTCTTTGAGATCGAAGAGGCCGTTCAGCGCGGGACGATCATTCAGATGCTCGTGACCGATGCGGCGCAGATGGCGATCTGGCCGCTGGTTAAGAAGAACCTATCCGCCGGCGACGCACTGTATTTCTCGCACGGGTTCTCGATTACCTATCGTAAGCAGACGGGTGTTGTTCCTCCGAAGAACGTCGACGTCATCATGGTCGCGCCGAAGGGCTCCGGTCTGAACGTTCGCCGCAACTTCCTCGCGGGCACGGGAATCAACTCGAGTTATGCGGTGTTCCAGGATTTCACGGGCCGCGCCGAAGAGCGCTGTCTTGCCGTCGGCATCGGCGTCGGATCAGGCTACCTGTTCCCGACCACCTTCCCGCACGAGACGAACAGCGACCTCACTGGCGAACGGGGTATCCTCATGGGCGCGCTCGCCGGTGTCATGGAAGCGCAGTACGACGTGCTCCGCAAGGGCGGCCATTCACCCAGCGAGGCTTTCAATGAGACGGTTGAAGAACTGACGCAGAGCCTGATCCGCCTCGTCGATGAGAACGGCATGGACTGGATGTACTCGAACTGTTCGGCAACCGCACAGCGCGGCGCGCTGGATTGGAAGCCGAAGTTCAAGAAAGCCGTTCTGCCGGTATTCAAGGAGCTGTATCAGCGCGTGAAGAGCGGCAAAGAAGCCGAACGCGTCATCAAGACCTGCGGCAAGAAGGACTACCAGAAAGGCCTGGCCAAGGAACTGGGTGAGATTCACAACTCCGAAATGTGGCGCGCAGGCGCCGCCGTCCGGGCCCTCCGCCCGAAACAGAAAGCCAAGGCCATCACCAAGGGCACCAAGGGTGTCGGCGGCCGCGCTTCGAACTGAGGCGAATAACAATCAATATTCAATGGTCAACAAGCAACGCACAATTGTGCGTTGCTTGTTGCGTGTTGTGAATTGGAAGTTCTCCTAATCCTGCTATGCTTTCCCCATGCCCGGTCCGTTCGTACATAACATCGATCCGATCATCGGAAGTGTGGGCGGTATCCACCTCTGGTGGTACGGGCTCAGTTATACGTTCGGATTCCTCGAGCTTCACTGGTGGCTGACCCGGTCGCGAAAGCGGATCGGGCTGAATCTGAGTCATGTGTACGACCTCACGCTGTTCTTCACGATCGGCGTCCTGCTCGGCGGCCGATTCGTAGAAGTGATCTTCTACGAGTGGGCCTACTACAGCCAGCATCCCCTGCACATTCCGGCGTACTGGCTCGGGGGCATGGCTACTCACGGCCTGATGCTGGGTGCGATTCTCGGCACGTTCGCGTTCTGCAGAACGCACGGGCGGAGCTTCCTGGAGATCGCGGACGCGCTTGTGATACCGGGGGCCTTCCTGCTCGGGGTCGGCCGCCTTGGCAATTTTATAGACGGACAGATAGTCGGCGCGGTCACGGGAGGCTGGTGGGGAGTGAAGTTTCCTGATGCCGACGGATTTCGCCATGCAGTCGTCCTGTACGACGGCATGAAGAACCTTCTGCTGATCCCGCTTCTCCTTGTTGTTCGCGAACGTCAGAAGAGCCGCGGAATCGTGATGGCTCACTTCATTTTCTGGTACGGCTTTCTACGAATCTTCATCGACCTGTTCAGAGAATACCGCGTCGAGTTCTTTATTCTTCCGCCGGGACAGGACTTCAATATCTTCATGAGTCTCCTCGGGATATTCCTGTTCGTCTGGCTGCCGCGAAGGAAAGTGCGTGATCAGCTCGCTCCGATTTCGGCAGGTGTAAAACCAGCGGCGATCTGGATAAAGCGATTCGTCTTTGCTCTCGTCCTGTTCTTCTCCCTGACCATGCCCAGCGACTGGACGCAGGACATACCCGCGCGGTACGGAAAGCGGCATGACGGGCTGAAGCATTCGGCTTTCTATCCCGTGATCACCGATGCGGAGCCTGATGGGTAACCTCGAACCTCGAACATCGAACATCGAACAACAAACATCGAGTGGGGGCGGTCGGGTTTCGTGATGGAAGTCACCGGCTGTTTAGGTAACTCAGGGCATCAAGCGCATCACGGTCTTGCGGATTGGTCACCAGCATCTTCTCAACGGCTCTTTTCGCTCCCGGGATATCTCCGCGCTCGACGTGCAGGATGACCAGGGATCGCAGGGCCTGCGCGTGTGAGGGTTCTATTTCCACTGTGCGTTCTGCTTCGGTCAAGGCTTCCGGGAATCTGCCCTGTTTCTGGAGCGCTACGGACAGATTCCAGTGTGCTGCCGCGCTGTCGGGCCGGATATCGATCGCCTGCCGCAGGATACGTTCCGCTTCGTTAATTTGACCCATTTCCCCGAAGATGATGGCAATGTTGACGAGGGGGGCAGCATCGTGCGGGTTCAACTCCGCGGCCTTTGCGTACAGATCCAAGGCTTCTTCGACGCGGCCCTGATTCTTCATTTCCAATCCTAGCCATGTGCTTGCGCGAGCACTGCGCGGCTCGATCTCTTTCACCCGTGACCAGAGAAGATAGTCGTTATCAAAGAATCGCAGGTTGAAGAGGGTAAGGGCGATGTAGGTGGACAAGATTACTCCCAGGACCGTTTTGCGGAGGACTCTGTGCTTCCTTTCCTTGAATCCTCCGTAAAGAAGAATGCGGGAGATGATGATCGAGAAGCCGGGAACGACAAGATAGAGGTAGCGATCAGCCATCGGGTTGAAGAGGGGAACAACGTTGGAAACGGGCGCAAACCCGATAAGCATGATGCCGATGCCAAAACTGACCAGCGGATCCTTGCGGAGAAAAGCGAGAGCCGCGGCAGTCGACAGAATCAAGACCGCGAGGCCGCCCGCAAGCCTCGGATCCGAGAGGCGGATCACAGGATCGAGAACGCGGTCAATACAGAGAGGGTGGGGCCAGAGGAGCAATCCGACGTATCTCGTCCATATCCACGGAAGGGACCAGAAATTCTCCGGAGGACGCAGTGACAAGCCATTCCACTCACCCGTCACGGCCTGGAATGAGCCGCTGTACCGCCAGGAAAGGACAAAGAGGATCGAGAGGGCGGTCGAGGGAATGACTATGCCCGCAGCACGGCGCAGGCCGGGGCGAACCGATGGAAAGGCCCACCACGTCCATACGGCCAACAGCGGGGCGATAACAGCAGTTTCTTTCGAAAGCAGGGCGAGGACAAACAGGAGCAGAGAGCCGGCGAAGATGGCGCCCACTCGAAGTGCTCCCTTGGCGTCTTTGACTCGAAGTGCCGTCAGCAGGTAGCCGAAGAGAAAAAGGGCGCAGAGGATATCCGGTCTGAATGAAGGGACATGCACGGGTTCGGCCAGAACGGGATGAAGGCCGAAGATAACGGCCGCGCCCAACGCAAACAGGTCAGCCCCCTTGTCGGGCGCGTGCTGCCGCATGACGCGGCGAAGAAAAAGAAACAACAGGCATGATGCCCCGGCGTGCAGGAGCAGATTCGTCAGATGATATCCAAGGGCATTGTCACCCCATATGAATGTGTCGAGGAAGTACGTGAGAAGTACGACGGGACGCCGTCCGTTGATGACCTTCGCATCGGTTACGGTTCTGAGCGATAGCAGATCCGCCACATGACCGGGATTCAGCAGAAAAGAATTCTCAACGATCTGTCCGTGATCGTCGTAGACGAAATCCCCGTTCAGAGACGTAAGGTAGGGAAGTGCGACAAGCGCGACAAGAACACCCAGGTACACAAAACAATTCCGATTCGTGTTCATTCGCTTCTATCGTGGTTGCCGCGCGCTACTCCTGATAGCCCAGTTTTTTCAACAGGAAGAAGTTCCTGGCCCAGTTTTTCTCCACCTTGACCCACAGTTCAATATCGAATTCCTTCTCGTATACCTCTGCCAGTTCCGCCTGGGCTTCCTTTCGGGCGCGACTGAGGAGTCGGCCTTTCTTACCGATGACAATGCCCTTCTGAGACGGGCGGTTGACGTAGATGTTTGCCTTGATGGAACAGTGATCGTCGGTTTCCTCGATCTCTTCGATGCCGACTGCGATCGAGTGGGGGAGTTCGTCGTGGAGCCGCTGGAAGAGCTTCTCGCGGATCACGTCGGCCATGTGGAGCCTGCGGGGAAAGTCACTGAGCATTTCAGGGGGGAACAACATGGGGCCCATAGGCATGTGCTCGAAAAGATACTGTGTCAGCTCGGCCACTCCCGTGCCTTCCCTGGCCGATGTCCTGGCCCACTCGGCATTGCGCGTCGTTTCCTTCTCCTTCCGGATGTCCTGCCAGAGCTGTTCGTAACGTTCCGCGAACTGTTCCTTCGCGTCTATCTTGTTCAGAACGAGAAGGATTTCCTCTTTCGCGAAGAGCAGACGCCGCATCCATCCCTCGTCTTCGGCGGAAGGCCGCACACTGCTGTCCATCATGAACATAATTACATCGACGCCTTCGACGGACATCCGCGCAGCTTTGTTCATCAGGTTGCCGAGATCGGACTTAGTCTGATGCACGCCGGGGGTGTCGAGGAACACAAGCTGGCCGCGGCTGTCAGTAAGCACGCCGCGGATCACATTACGCGTCGTCTGCGCGATAGGGCTGACGATGCTGACCTTCTCCTCCAGTATGGCGTTCACCAGAGTGGACTTGCCGACATTGGCTCGCCCCACCACGGCGATCATGCCGCAGCAGAGGAGTTCAGAATCAGTGTCTGGAGGCTGTTCTGTCATGCGTATTAGTTCACGAAGCAGGATACAGGATGCCTGATGCCGGACACAAGATACAGGATGCCTGATGCCCGACGGATTTTACCGCGAAGAACATCCGCCCTTGAAGCGACGCAGGTACACACTCACAGAAGGCCGCCGGAATAACCCGGGCGACGTTACGGCACTCTAGTCATGTCGTATACACTGGTGGTGTATTGAACGGTAGCCGAGTCCGGGTTGTTGAATCTGAGCGTACAGGTTGGCCCCCCCTGGAATGCAAAGTAATGATCTTCACTCCACGGGAGCGACTGAGAGCCCGGGTTCACATTGTCACGCACGGTGACGGTTCCGTCGCCAGCATTTACTGATACCCACACCTCGCGTAAACCACTTCCATGCCATTCTCCGGCGAAGAGAGTCCAATCCGCAACAACGGCAGCTCCTCCGTTATCATCGCCTGCGTTATCATCGCCACCGTCGTCATTCTCACATCCAGCAAGCAACGCTATGGCCACACACAAGACAAACGCCACGCAGGACCTTCTCAAGAACATTCTCATGACCGCTCCTCTCGACTGGATGATAAGCCCCCCTTCTTTTCCAAGGGGAAGCTGATACACAACAGGCACTTCCGCGTGTGCAGACACTATCGGTTAAGATGCTGAATCGCAAGCAAAACGCTCTCAGGCGCAGGCGGGAATACTTCCTTCGCCTGGTCCTGAACTGCGTCCAATAAAGGAAAAACAACTGCTCGCCGCAAACCCGGCTTCTCATCTACGCTTTTGGGGTACCGCGATAAGGAAAGGGGCGGCTGTCAATGGTCAGGAAACGGACTCCGATGACGCAAAAGCAGCGGGATGACGCACTCGCGGACTTGCGGCGCGATGTGGCCCGGCGGAATGCGAGTTACAGGGAAAGAGCTCTGGCGATCTATCCGCACATCTGCGCCTCATGCGGGCGCGAGTTCTCCGGCAAGCGCTTGAAAGAACTGACCGTTCACCATAAGGATCACAACCACGACAACAATCCTCCGGACGGCAGCAACTGGGAGTTGCTGTGCCTCTACTGCCACGATCATGAACATGAGAAACTGATCGAAGCCAAGTACCGTGACGGCACTGCCTCGTCCGCGAAATCCGAGGAATCGAGATTTGCCAGTCCCTTCGAGGAACTGGGATCCTTGTTGGGCGAAGAAGAGAACGCAGAATAAGGTCAGCACCGTTTGTAGTTAATGCCGTAAGGCATGTCGCGGCCTTCAATCAGCGCCATTTACGTCAGCCTATGTCCGCCTGCGCAGGATGGCGTGTTCAGGCAGGTGAGGGTTGCCTTCAAATTCCACGACGGCGTCGGCGCCGCAGTGGGTTTTCTCGATCGGTTTGCCTTTGGCGTTCACAAGGTGGGCCACGGTGACTGATCCACCCCGCATGTCGGGGCCGATCCATTCGATTTCATCGCCCGGCGAGAAAATGTGCTTTGCCGAGACGGTGTACCGGTCCCCGTTGCTCTGATGGATGAAGCCGAGTGTTTCACAGGTGCTGACCGGGCGGCTGTCTGTTTGAAGTGTCTGCGGCTCTTTGTCCGGATACCCGAAGGCGAAACCGGTGGCGTAGGGACGGTGACTTACGGATTCGAGCTCTTCCATCCAGGTGGGGTCGTAAACATAGTTCTCAGGATCGGCGGCATAACGGTCGAGCGCCGCGCGATAAACGCGGACGACGGTCGCGACGTAGAACTCGCTTTTCATCCGACCCTCTATTTTGAACGACATAGCCCCGGACTTGAACAGTTCGGGGATGTGTTGAATCAGGCATAGATCGGTTGAGCCGAAGAAAATGGTCTCGCGATCGGTTTCCACAACAGACATGGGAGCATCCGGACGGTTCTTCTCGACGACTTCCCACTCCCAGCGGCATGACTGTTTGCAGACTCCTCGCGACGCGCTTTGACCGCACAGGTGAGCAGAGAGCAGACATCGCCCGGACACCGCGACGCACATGGCTCCGTGGATGAAGACTTCCACATCCATGCCGCTCTGTTCGGCGATAATGCGCGCCTGTTCCAGGCTGCACTCCCGTGCGAGCACAATCCGTTCCGCGCCGGCCCGCTTCCAGAAGGCGGCGCTGCGAGCGTTGGCGCTGTTGAGTTGGGTGGATACGTGCAGTTTGAGCTCCGGCCGGATTTCCCGCGCCAGGTCGAAGGCTCCGGGGTCCGCTATGATGAGCGCGTCAAAGGGCAGATTGCGGGTCTGTTCAAGCCAGTTCGCCAGAAGATCAAAATCCTCATCGAACAGCATTGAGTTCATCGCAACATACAACTTCTTCCCGCACCGGCGGGTGTGGGCCAGAGCTTCAGCCAGTACCTCCGGAGTGAAGGAGGCGGCTTTCGGGCGCATGGAGAATCCCGCGGCGCCGACGTAGACGGCGTCGGCCCCGTAGGCCAGCGCAGTGCGCAGCTTGGACATATTTCCTGCGGGCGCCAGTAATTCAGGTGTGTCTATTCCGGCCATAGGTTGTCAGTGCATGGATTCCTGATGTATCCTACCTTCATGACTTCACCATTGAAAGAAGTCTACGACCTGCTCTACCGCGCCTGGGGGCCGCAACACTGGTGGCCGGGCCGGACGCGCTTCGAGGTTATAGTCGGAGCCATTCTGACGCAGAACACGGCGTGGACCAATGTGGAGAAAGCGATTCGCGTGATGAAGGCGAACCGGGCCCTTGTTCCCATCGCTATTTACAAGGCCGGGGACAAAGACGTGGCGTCCTGGATTCGCCCGGCGGGCTACTTCAACGTGAAGGCCCGGCGCCTGAAAGCTTTTGTTGAAATGCTCTATACCGACTTCAACGGAGACCTCAATCATCTGTTCCGCCTGGAAACGGAAGCTCTCAGAGACAAGCTGCTTTCCGTCAACGGCATCGGCCCGGAGACCGCCGACAGTATTCTTCTTTACGCGGCAAAGAGACCCGTCTTCGTCGTTGATGCCTATACAATGAGATTCATGTCGCGGCATGGATGGCTTTCCCTGAAGGCGTCTTATGACGACGCCGTCAGACTCATGACTGCTTCACTGCCGAAGGATGTGGATGTGTACAACGAGTACCATGCTCTCATCGTCAACCTGGGAAAAGAGTACTGTAGGCCGACGCCGCGATGTGAGGAGTGTCCACTCAAGCCGTTTCTTCCTTCCGGGAGGCCGATTCTGTGCTGAGGGCCCTAACAGTCTGCTTTGCTTTGATGTGCAACCTGCTCTTGTCCGGATGCATCACCTCGGGGCGCGAAGCGCCGCGAGGTGAATACGATCCGCAGGATACGTCGCCACAATTTGTCGTTTCAGGGAAGGTTCTGCACGTGAACCACGCGGAGCGTTATGTGATTCTTCGATGTCCAATCTTGCCTTCTGCGGGTGAAGAAGTGAAAGTATACCGAAGAGGACAAGAGGCCGGGCGGCTGCGGATCTCACGATTATCACGACCGCCTTACGTGGCCGCCGATATACTCGAGGGAACGCCGATTGTCGGAGATCTGATCAGGTCGTACTAGAAAGAAGAAGATAACGCGGGAGCGTTGACATGACAACATTAGGACTGTTTACCGGACAACCTGGACTTCACGAGATTCTCGTCATTCTCGTGGTAATCCTGCTTCTTTTCGGCGCGAAGAGACTACCTGAACTTGCCCGGTCGCTGGGCAAGAGTATCAGCGAATTCAAAAAAGGCCGCGAGGAAGGCGACAAGCCGGAAAATTCATCCAAGTCAGAATCGGATGAAGCTGAGGGCGGGAAGAAGTAGCCGGGAATCCGCGAATAACAACTCGCACATCGGTCCGAACTCAGGCATCCGGAGCCGTGGACGGGGTATTTCCCAGCACTTCATTCTCCAGTGCGGAGAACGCCGCGTCTTCGCGCACGGGATCGAAATCCTTGCTCTGGACCCACGTGCCGACAAATCCCGCGCCGAACTTCTTCACTGCACGGTTCAGAACATCGACCGTTTGCGAAGGGATGTCCTGCTGGGCATAACAGACGGCCAGGTTGTAATAGGTCACCGAGCTGTCGGGGTCGCGGCTCAGGATGTCGTTGAACACCTTGATGGCTTTTCCGAATTCGCGCAGTTGTGAGTATGCCGTGGCGAGATGATTCATTTCCACGATGTTGTCTCTCTGCAGATTCATCAGCTTCTGCAGGTGAGGAATGGCGGCCCTGACGCGGTCAGTTTTCAGGTACGCCGTAGATGCGATGCGATGAGCTTCGACCGAATAGGCGTCGGTTTCAATGATCCATTTAGCCAGATCGAGGGCCGAGTCGTGGTCGCCTGTTTCCGACAGGAGCGTCGCAAGTGCAAGTCTGGCCTTCGCGTTTAGAGGGTCGGCATCCATGACCTCGATAAGGAGTTTCATTGCCCGCTCAGACTCTTTCTCTTCCATGTAGATCTTTGCCAGTGCCAGCTTCGTGCCGATGTGGGCCGGTGTCGTAGAAAGGGCAGACTCCAGGCGCTCGATAGCGCGGTCTGTTTCGCCGTTCTTCTGAAGATCCTGCGCGGACCCGATCTTTTCGTAGGAGTTCTTCCAGTCAAGAATGCGTGCCTGCAACCCGTTCAGATCCGGATCCGACGTCTCCTCGCTGTCAGGCGAAGCAATTTCCTTTGACGCGGTTTTGGGTTCCTCGGACTTCCTGCGGATTTCCGCATCCCGCTCCGCGGCGTCTTGCGATGCCTTGAATCGAGAGTATCCGAGCATACCCACATAGGCCGCGAGAACAATGGTCAGGCCCGCCCACAGAAGCTTCACTCCGAGCGGCAGGCTCTGCGTGCGTCGTCGGGATTTTCGGTGACGACTGCTGTGGCGGGACCCGGAGGTCGACTGACGGCGCTTTCCCAGTTCATGTTCAAGAGAAACGTAGTGCTCTCTGCCGCCGTAAACGGAAGTCTTGGAAGAGCCTTCCTCACGTGAATCGCGGGAAGCCTTCCTGGAACTCTCTTTCTGAGCGTCGTCGGACTTGTTTTTTCCTTCTACCATAGCGGGCCCTTATATACGCAACGTGTCCGTGTGGTCAAGCTGGGCAGCGAAAATTCACGCGTTCGCGCGAATCCAGATGCCGGATCCCCGATAGCAGCTGATCGAATGCACAACCGGAGTCCGGAATCTGGTATCTACTATTTATCTATAGGCCGGGTCCTGCGGACGAAGTAATCGTCTTAACTCGTACGGCACGAACAGATTTGGGTCGATTCGCAGCGCATCGGCGAGAACCTGTCGGGCGAGATGTTCGTTGCCTGCCTTCAGGTGGGACTCCACGAGGTGCATCGCGATGTCCGTCTGAGGGCCGGGTGGAAGGCGAAGGGCCTTGGAGCGAGCTGATTCAAGGGCTTTCGAGGAATTGTCGTAGTCCCCGCCCTTGTAGTACGCGTAGCCGAGCGTGTCTATGAATCTGGCGTTGCGCGGTTCCAGCAGTGTCGCGCGCTTTGCCAGCTGAACCGCTTCGTCGAGTCCGCGCGACTCCTCGGCGAGCAGGTAGGCCAGGTTGTTGCAGGCGCGGGCGTCCCGCTCATTCAGTTCGAGGGCCTTTCTATACAGTTGCTCGGCCTGTCCGATTCGTCCCGCCGAGTAGTGTGCGCTTGCCAGATTCACGTACGGACCGCTTTCACCGGGCAGGCGTCTGCTGAGCTCCTCGAAATCCGTGATCGCGCTGTCATACTGGTGGTGCCATTCATAGTAACGTCCCCGGCTCAGAAGTTCTTCATCCCGCAGTCTCCACTGAGGATAGTCTGGAGGGCAGAGTGTCAGCATCCAGGACATGGCCCCGGTCCATGTTTCAATAAACGTGTCGTATCCGTAGACTGACGGGACGCGCCCGCCATCCTGGCAGAGAATCTGTCGGCTGACGTCGTCGAAGCCTGTAACCACCGCGCATTGCCACGAAAGAGGATCGAGAGGCTGGAATTGGAGTAGAACGATTACGGGAACACCGTTGCGAATCCTTTCTTTCAGAACTTCCATCGAGCCCTGTGTAAAATGAGCCCACAGCCCCGTTTCGAAAGCGTATCGCTCAAAGAGCGGGGCAGGATCGGGCTCTTGAAGAGACTGCAGGTCAAACCACTGCCGAATCTGTTCGAGTGGATTCGGTTTGTTCCAGTAGTGAAGGACCATGCCAAGCGATGCAAAGCCGGCATGGGGTTCCAGGCGTTTGTAGAGGGGAACGTTCTCTACATACGCGGCCTGGCCGGCATGCAGCAGGACATGGTCACGGAAGTGGGAGACCTGCATTCGCGTGGCGCAGCCTGCCGACAACGAGAGAGCGGCGATGCAGACAAGAATGGCACCAGAGGGGCGCAAATGGTCACCAGATCATCCGGTCAACGACTTCGGTGACGCCGGGGGTTCCGGCGGCAACGCTGAGCGCCATTCTGCGGGCGTGAGAGTCAGACACGAACCCGCCGATTATGACGACGCCGTCCTGTGCGGATATGGAGAACGAGTAGGGAGCCGTGATGGTATCGTTGCTCAGACGGCTCACGATATCTACGGTCATCTGTTGATCCTCGTATGAGGCGGTGGAGTCAGTCGTTCCGGAAATCATGGTCGAACATCCGGCAAGAAGCGTGGCGGAAGCGAGAAACAGAAAGAAGAGGGCTGTGGACCATTTCATTGTGAAAAACTCCGGGAAAGTGCTTCTATTTCGAGAATTCTCAATAAGGAAAACATATCCGCCCGCCCTCATGAAGTCAACGGCGGCCGCTCTCTTTTGAACTCGAATGGGATTTCTTTTGTCATACATACTGGTTGAGCGGCGGCAAGGGATTGCCGCCCTCCATGAGGTGTGCGGTGTGCATGGAGGGACGCAATCCTTTGCGTCCGCGGGTGGTCGACCATGAGGTATGCATGGAGATTGCTGCTCCTCGTGCCGTATGGTATGTTGTCAGTAGAGATACAGAGATGATCACAGAACATGTACATGATGCCCTGGTCCAGGTCCGGGAGCTGCGGGAGACGTTGCTCGGGCGCCTGCGTTTCGAGGGATTCTCCGGATCCACGCGCGCTATTTCCGGGACGATGGCTTTGCTCACCGCAGCCGTCATGGCGACCCCGTGGTTTCCCGCGAAGACCGAGGCGCACCTGGCGGGTTGGGCGTCTGTTCTCGCCGTAGCCCTTTGTCTCAATGGCGGCGCTCTCGCGTATTGGTTCTGGACGGATGAAGTTGTGGACCGGGATCCTCGCAGGCTTTCACCTGTTCTGGATGCTCTGCCGCCGCTATTCGTCGGGGCCATCGTTACGCTGGCGCTGATCCTGCATGGACTGCACGAGTACCTCTTCGGTATCTGGATGTGCATGTTCGGGCTGACGAATCTGGCGTCGCGCAACGTCGTGCCCCGCGCCATCTGCGTGGTCGGCCTGTTCTACATAGCGTGCGGCGCGCTCTGGCTGTTTTCACCGCGAGTATCCTTCCTGAACCCGTGGCCGATGGGCGTTGTTTTCTTTGCGGGAGAGTGGGCCGGGGGTATAGTACTGCACTTGGATCACAGGAGACTGGATCAGTTGTCGGCATCAATTGGAACACAGGAGAAATCGTATGCGGAAGAGGAGTAAGCGAGACATATACGGTTCGTTGGACAAGGTGTTCCACGAACCCAGTCGGCTCGCGATCGTGTCGTCGCTCTGTCAGTCTAAGAGGGGCGTCATGTTCAACGAGCTGAAGGAATGGTGTAAACTGACCGACGGCAACCTGAGTCGGCATTTGAAGACCCTGGAAGAGGCCGAGGTTGTTCTTATCACCAAAGAGAACGGTAGTCCGCGGACGCTGACCATTGTTGAAATGACGCAATACGGACGGGCCGGCTTTGTAGCCTATCTGGGCGCGCTGGAAGAGGTGCTTTCGACCGCAGCCAAGGCGCTGTCCCGCGAGGAGAGAACGGCATCCGTCACAGCGTTCTGGAGTCGCGGCCTTGAGATTGAGCAGTAATTGCTTTTTTTTGCTGGAACACTTTGCAATGCAAAGTAACTTAATACAGGTGTTTTCCGGGGAAGCATGCCATGCGAATAGGAATTGAGACACTGGCGTTCTATACGCCGCACTATTTTCTGGATCTCCGCACTCTTGCGGAGAAGCGAGGGGTTGACGTCAAGAAGTACTACGACGGCATCGGGCAGGAGAAGATGGCGGTCGCCGCTCCCGACGAAGACGTGGTCACCATGGCGGCCAACGCGGCCCATCATGCCCTGGAGGGCATAGACCGCCAGTCGATCGGCGCGGTGATGTTTGCCACTGAGTCGGGGATCGATCAGTCCAAGGCCGCGGCGATCTACGTGCATAGTCTTCTCGGACTTCCAAAGAACTGTATGTCATTTGAGATCAAGCAGGCGTGCTGCGGCAGCACCGCGGCCCTGCAGATGTCCCTGGGTTTTGTTGCGCAGAATCCGAAGAAGAAGGTTCTCATACTGGCTTCGGACGTCGCGCGCTATGACCTCGACAGTCCGGGCGAAGCCACGCAGGGCGCCGGCGCGGCGGCCATGGTGGTTTCGGTCGAACCGCGCATTCTGGATCTGTCGCCGGAGTGGGGCACCTATACGGAAGATGTCATGGACTTCTGGCGTCCGAACTACCGGGAAGAAGCCCTCGTGGACGGCAAGTACTCCATCAAGGTGTATCTGCGGGCACTGACTGAAGCATGGCGTGAGTATCAGCAGGAATCCGGGCGCGATTTCGATGATCACGACTACTACTGCTATCATCTGCCTTTCAACAAGATGTCCCGCAAGGCGCATCTGCATCTCGCGAGACTGACGCATCACGATGACATCCCGGATGAGGAGCTCCTCTCACAGATCGAGGAGGGATTGAGTTACAGCCGGGTTACGGGCAACAGCTATACGGCATCGCTCTACCTGGGCCTGATGTCGCTTCTCGAAACCTCAAGATGCGATCTTACGGGCAAGCGGATCGGGCTGTTCAGTTACGGTTCGGGATGTATGGCTGCCTTCTTCAGTGGAGTGGTGCTGCCCGGTTATCGCAAGCATTTGCAGACAGAGAGGCACCGCAGGATGCTTTGTGAGCGCGAGGAGTTGGATTTCGCGCGCTACGAAGATTTCTATCTGCACCACCTCCCGACGGACGGGTCCGACTACGAGACGCCGAAGCACGAAACCGGCCTGTATCGACTCGCCGGAATTAAGGACCACAAACGTATCTACGAATTCTCCGGCGCGGCGGTCGACAGGTCTTCCACTGAGACGATCTCGGGATTGCAGAAGAATTCTGTGGCTGCGGCGTAGATTGCGCGATGACTCTTCCAGGGATCAGAACGCCAATTCGATACCACATCATTGGCATCGCGCTGTTTCTGCTTGGCATTTGGACTTTTCCTTTCCTCTGGTGCAGCCATGAATCGGCGCGATGGTGGAATGACAACGAGACTCTGCAATATCGCCTTGCCAATGGCATCCTGATACACATCCAGCTTCTCATGATCAAAGTGAGTTTTCATAGGTGGCCATGTAGGCAACAGCACCGGATCAGTCGATTATGATTAGGATTACGATCATGAGTGGGATTTTGGAGGCGATGACTGGTTAGTCCGAAATTCGGACGGCTTGCTCGCGGGATACCCCAATCGAGAATGCCGCTGACTTAAGGCCACGACATGCCTTACGGCATTGACTACA
>JAHIZV010000145.1 GCA_018814445.1 Verrucomicrobiota bacterium
TGCTCTACCTGATCGAAGTAAAGCAGTAGAAGTGAGACCTTCTATAGGATCTCTATCCCACTACTCTGACACCTTGCCGTTCGAGCCTCTTCTGCTTGTGGCGGAGCCAGAACATGGCGAAGCCACCGATGAGGCCGAAACCTGCCATGATGACGTACCAGTAGAGCCAGCCGTGAGCTGCCTTGGTGGCTTCTACGACACGGCCTGTTATGAAAAGTGAGATGGCGGCACCGTAGTATTGGAAGGAGTCAATCACACCTGACGCAAACCCGGCCATCTTCTTCCCACCAATATCCATTGGAGCAGCGGCGCCGACAATCGAGTGCGTAGAATTAACTGTCAGCGCGATGAGAATCAGGATCGTGCAGCCGATGAATACGCCCGACGGAGTTGCGTTCACTAGCCCCTTCAACAACACGAACGCGGCGCAGCCGATGACCAATGCTTCGAACCAGTAAAGTACCATGGCGACAGGGGCCCGGCGGCCTTTGAAGAACTTGTCCGATATGATGCCGGACCCAAGAGATCCCAGAAACGCGACGATTGGTACAATCGTCATGGTTATGAAGATAGCTTTTGTGGGGTGTTTCAGGGAGAGCCCCAATTGCTCTTCGAAGTACAGAATCGCAAGCTGGTCAGAGCTGTGCCGGACCGCACCGGTGCAGGCATAAGCAACGGCGTAGAACCAGACGAGGGGATGGGTGAAGATGGTCACGAAAGAGTGCCTCACACTGACTGTCACACCTTCCGAGTTGTCAATCTCGTCTTCGATTTCTCCGGGGAAGCCTGCTTCGTCTGGAGTCTGTTTAGCCGCGAGCGCCATGAAGATCGCGATGGCTGCCGTGAAGAGAGGGGGTATTCGGAAAGCCCATCTCCATCCGCCGCCGATGAACAGTGCGCCGAAGAAGAACCCGTTCACAATCAGCGGGGCGAGGTTGTTGATCGCGATCTGACCCAACTGGATCATGCCGCCGAAGATTCCGGCAAAGGTGCCTCGTTCCTGCCGGTGGAACCACGCGGCATTGATCTTTACCATGCCCGGTGCTCCGAATGACTGGAAGTACCCATTGACGAGTGAAAGCAGCGCGAATGTCGTGAAGGTAGAAATGAGCGGTGAGAAGCCGAATGTCCAGTTGACGAGAATCGTGGATGCTGCGCCGATCAGCATGCATCGCTTGCCGCCGATCCTGTCGGAGACGAGTCCATTGATAAGCTGTCCGGTTCCATAGGCTAGAGCCCAGACGCCGAAGAGATCGGCGATGTTTTCCGTGTTGAACCCGAATTCCTCAACCATTCCCGGCGTCGCGTAACGGAAGTTGTAGCGGCACATGTAGTACGCGGCATACATCAGGCCGAGTGCAACCCAGTTGAGTCCTCTGCGGCGGCGGAAGCCGGGTGAATGGTGGATCACGAAGTGATGCTTGCTGCTTTCTCCCATCGTCATGTCTCCCGGTTGGCCATGCGCTATCGTTAGGATAACACCGGGAAAACGCTAGCATAGGATCTGTGTATCCACAAGTGCTGTAGCGGCTTGCAGGCGGTATCGGGGCTGAATCAGTCGACGGTGAAGCGTCGGAGGAACTGAACTGGATCGACATTCTTTCTGGTGGAATCCCACACCTCAAAGTGAAGATGCGGGGCGACGGACATCCAATTGCGCGCATTGGCGATGCGGCTGGTTGTGCCCATCGTGCCGATGCGTTGACCGGTTGATATGCTCTCGCCTTCACGGGCAAGGACCTCTGAGAGATGGCCGTAGAGAGTGAAGAACACGGTACGGGATTCCGGATGCAGATGGCGAATTACAACATGCTTACCGTAGTCGGATTTCCGCTGGTTTGTCACGGCCTCAATGACATCTCCCTCATAAGCGGCGAAAACTCTGTCGCTGGGGATGAAAGTAGGTTCCGTACTTTCGTACTCCGTGTCGGTCTTGCAGTCCGAAAACATGACCTTCGTTGTCTTGCCGGTGGGGGTGAAGACGACCGAGGCGATATCGCACCCCTTGTGGAAACGACGCCCGCAGTCTCTCGTCCAGCCAGGCTTCCCATAGTCAGGGTTCGCGCGTGTGCGTGCGAAGAACAACTCGGGTCGCTCTTTCAAATTGTGATTAGGTGTGGGGTAGGCCACTTCGAGCTTGATGCTGTTCGGCAGTGCTGAGAATTCTTTCATGCGTCTTCCGTTAAGAGAACAAGTTTGCCCACCGTTTGTCCGGATTCAAGCTCGCGATGAGCATTCGCGGCTTCCGTGAACGGGTATGTGGTGATCTTCGGGACGTTGATGCGACCCTCGTCCGCCCATTCCAGAAGCTGTCTTATCCCTGGAGCAATGACTTCGGCTTTCTCGAACATGTAACTAAGGTTAAATCCTGTGACGGTCCTGTTCTCACCCGTCAGATCAAAAGGGCTGAACCGCGGTGTGCGCATGTAGTTCCAAGCCAGTTTCAGCCAGTTCATGCGCCCTTCCTGCGGGAGCATGGTGTGAAATCCGTAGATAACGAGGCGGCCGCCCTTGCCGAGGTGATTGTAACTGTCCTGCAGCGTGCTGACGCCATTAGCATCAAGAACGATATCGTAGCCTTCCGGAGCCATCTGCTCCGCCCTGGTCCAGAGATTCTCCTGAGACTTGTCGATCACCGCATCAGCGCCGAGCGCTTTCACGACATCCACTTTATGAGATGATCCCACGACGCCCGTCACACGGCACTGTGCGATCTTCGCAAGCTGGACGAGCGCCGTGCCGACGCCGCCGGCGGCGGAATGAATAAGAACTGTTTCTCCCTTTTCCGGATGACAGAGCTTAATAAGTCCGTACCACGCCGTCACGAAGACCGTTGGAAAAGCCGCGGCCTCTGCCATTGTTATCTTCTTTGGAATGGGGAAGGCCATGTCCGCAGACACGACGACTTGCGTGGCGTAACCGCCAAAGCGGGTAAGACCGATGACCGCAGTTCCGATAGAAGGTCCTTCAACTTCTTCGCCCAGGGCGGCAACGGTTCCGGCCACTTCGAAGCCCGGGGTGATCGGATATCCGCCGTAGTGCCGGGCGGAGGAATAGAGGCCCATCCGCACAACGCAGTCGGCGTAGTTGACCCCGATGGCCTCAACTTGGATGAGGACCTCACCAGAGCCCGGCTGGAGATCGGGGTGTTCCTCGATCTTCAGTCGGTCATAGCCGCCGGGCTTATGAATGACGATTCTCCGCACGACGGCATCATCCCGCAGGAGTTCGACCGGGACAACCGTTTTTTAATTTGTCACATTCAGGTGTGCGATCGCACACCTGAATGTGACACTTCTGCATATCGTCGGTACTGTGTTGGGGGGATTAAGCTCTGGGGATCATGCTCTGAGAGTGCGGTTTTTCGGAGGGCTCTTGCTTAGGCGGCAACTATCTGCTTGCGCCTGATACTCTGGTGGCTAAACTCTCGCGCCTTGTGTTGAAAATCCGTGGGAGCATTCGGAATGGCTTGGAGATTAGATCGCAGCGTCATCAGGGGCGAAATCGACAATCGGGAGAAAGGCCGAGTAAAGGGCCGCATCTGGCTTACCGGATGTGATGAGCCGGTCAGGCTGAACCTGACGGGAAACTGCGGCCGGGATCTGGCGGGTTGTTTCATGCAGTTTGAGAACCCCGATCCTCGTCCGGGCGAGCACGTGGAACTCAGTCCGGAGCAGAAGGGGGTCGTGGGCGGCATGACGGCTTCGCGCAAGGTCCGGGTGCTTGACGTTTCGGTCGAAGAGGCCATTTTCCTGGAAAGCGCCGACAAGCCCGTGCCGGAGCATATGGAGAACTGCCTCTATCTTGAGTGGTTCAGCAATGCGAACGGCCGCGTCGTCATCGAAAGCACACACTACATCATCGAAATATCAGCGCCGGAATGGACTCTCTCCGCCGGCGAACATGCGAAGCAGGTTCGTGAAAATGGCCGGGCGATCGAGGAGTGGATGGAGCGCCTGGCGTTCATGCCCGATGGCGATGAAGAAGAAGAAGATGATGATGACCTTCTCTGGGACGATGACAGTCCAATGGACGAGTTCGAATGGGAAAAGCATCTCAAGGAATCGGACAGGTTGACGGACAGGTATATGGCCCTTCTTGATAAGTACATGGATCATCCTGACCGTGAGAAACTTGTCGCGAAGGAGATGGGCTGGACATGGCTGGTTGACGCGCTTGACGACGATGCGCCGAAGGAAAAGGAACAAAGGCCCGAATTCGATTTCGATGATGTTCCACCGCTCGAACCGAACGCATATACAGAAGGTGTCGACTGGATCCGCTCGGAGAAAGGCCGCATCACCCATCCACTCACTGAGCGTTCTTTCGAGAATGTGATGGCGATGTGGCACTATTGTGACAAACAGGGCCTCATGGGAGAAGGCGGCGAGGAAGACGTTCGTGACATGGTTTTCCAGGCGCAGACTTTGACTGCAAAACTGGCAGGCGCGCTGGACAGCCTGGCGTACGACGAGATCGTCGAAGGAGGTTTCGTGGTTGCGTGTCTCAAACGGGCATTACTGTTTCTTAACAAGTCTATCGAGGCTTCAGACAAAGTGCGTAACGCTGAGTTGATGGAAGAGAAGAAGCTGGGCGAATTCCGAAAAGAACTGTTCGCGGTCCGCGAAGAGATGCTGAAGCTGATGCAGAAGTATCGGCAGAAGCGTTGGTAGCTTCCACCCCTGTGGTCAGGAAACGGAGCGTGGGGGAGACGAAGCAAGAGGGAAGGGGCGCCCATTCGCCATTTCACCCATTCGTGAGGACAAGCGGAAGCTTGTCAGAGCAGTTCCAGAATACCGGCGCCGAAGGTAAAGCCGCCTCCGAACGCGCACATTCCGATCTTATCGCCCGTTGTGCATCTGGGCGCCACGATTTCCAGACCGAGAGGCACGGTGTTGGATGAAGTATTGCCGCTTTCCCGCATGTTGATGAATATCTTGTCTTCGGGGTACTTGATCATGCGTCCGACGGCGTGGAGAATGCGTTCATTGGCTTGATGGGGGACGATGACATCGAGATCGTTGATCGTTACGCCGACGGCGGCGCAAGCCTGGTTCATCATATCGCTGAGCTTCCGAACAGCCACTCTGAATACAGCCTGACCATCCATGCGAAGATAGTCGTCGTTGTGAGGGAAAGGAACCGACAGTGTTCCTGCGTCTTCGCCTTTGGCGGAAAGCACGGGACGAAACACGCGGGCGTTGACGTTGCCGTCTCTCTTCCGCGTCGTGATGAGGGAGGCGGTCGCAGCATCCCCGAACAGGAACACCGTTCCCGTGTCATCGTGGTCGAGTACTTGAGAGAGCGTCTCGGACGTCACCACGACGATCTTCTGATCCGGGGCGTTCATCAGGATGTCGTGCGCGTTCTGCAGGGCGTAGAGGAATCCCGTGCAGGCTGCGTTGACGTCATAGGCCTGAACCATGACTTCCCCCTTTTCAGGGCTGAGTTCCTTCAAAATGCTGCAGGCAAGCGAAGGCGTCATCTGGAGGGGAGTGCCCGTACTGCAGATCAGGACATCGATATCGGAGATATCCAGATTCTCACGCTTCAGCAGTTTTCTGCATGCATCGACGCCGAGGGTGAGAGACGATTCACCTTCACCGATCCAATTGCGCTTCTCAATGCCCGTTCGACGCAGTACGTCCGCGGAGGTCCATTCGGGAAATTTGGAAAGGAAATCCTCATTGGTCATTACGCGCGATCCATGTGCGGAACAGACCGAAGAAAGAATGACGTTGAAATTGTTCACGGCGCTTGAAACAGGGGCTGGAGTTACAGGCTGTGGCTGACCGTATTTCTTCTTAAGAATCGGGCGCCCGGGATCTTCCTCGGTGATGGGACGGACAATCGACTCTTCCGAGGTCTTGACGCGGATAATGGGGGTGCCGACCGTGACGACATCGGCTTCCGCGACCATCAGTTTGTCGACGGTTCCCGCGAACGGCGTTGAGATTTCCATCGCGGCCTTGTCCGCCTCGACGGAAACCAGCAGGGCATCTTCAGCCACCGTATCGCCTTCAGCCACGTGGAGTTCCGTGATCCTTATGGTCTCATCGGAAGGGCTCGACCCGATAGCTTTGATTTCCACGATGCCCGCTTCCGGCCGTATCGGTTCTTCCCACTCAAGTTCGAGGTCGAGCAGTTCCGCGGCGCGAGTCAAAACACTTCTATAGGAGGGGAGAACAGCGATCTGGCTGGCGAAATCGTACGGGACATAGGTGTCCTTTCTGGTCACCCGTGCGACTTGCACATTGGACCCGCTCTCTTCCGCGACCGTTGCGAGGATTTCTCCGCCCATGCCGCAGGTCTGGTTGTCCTCATGCACCACAAGAAGCTTTCCCGTCTTCTTTGCTGATGTGAGAATGGTCTCCTTGTCCCACGGAAATACTGAACGGAGATCGACTACTTCCGCGGCGATGCCGACCTCTTCTGCGAGCGTCCGGGCGACATGCTTGCATATAGGCATCGTGCTTCCCCAGGTCACGATCGAGATATCGTGTCCCGCGCGGGTTATGCGTGCTTTGCCGACGGGCACGATCTGTGCGGCCACGTCAGGGGAAGTCACGACGTCGCGGTCGTTCAGAAGATTTTTCGGATAGAAAAAGATTGTCGGTCTGTTCGATCGGAACGCGGCGTTCAGGAGTCCCGCCGCATCGGCCGCGGTGGACGGCGCGAATACATCGACGCCGGGCACATGGGCGACGACGGATTCCGGATTCTGCGCGTGATATGGTCCGAGCCCGGGGCGGTACGCGCCGCAGATTGCCATTACGATGACCGGGCAGTGCCAATCGCCTTTTGACCGCCAGTACATCGCGCCCATTTCTGACATGATCTGGTTGTAGGCAATGGGCAGGAAGTCCGCGAACTGAAGGAAAGCGACTGGTTTTTCGCCGGCGAGAGCGCGTCCGACGGCGACTCCGAGAACGGTTGATTCCGCCAGGGGCGAGTTCCTGACCTGCTCAGGAAACTGTGAACTCAGCCCGCGCGTCAGTCCGAATACATCGCCCTTTGGGTCTTCGATGTCTTCGCCGTAAAGGGAGACCTTCTTATCCGCGCCGAGGTGGTGTCTCAGCGTCTCGCGCATGGCCTCGAGCATGCTCAACGCCGCATCGTCCGATGTGCCCCGGTATTCTTCAGCCTCTTCGAGATCTTTCGGCAAGGGCGCCTTGGCTCCGAGTTCCGGGACGGGGTTCGTTCCCGCGCGCGCTGTCTTCAGGGCTTTCTGAATCGTCGCGGTCACTTCCGTTTGAATATTCTTCAGTTCATCTTCTGAAACGCCCTCCTGAACCAGCCGTTTCTCCAGGATCCTGATGGGGTCGCGGTTGCGCATCGCGTCATCGATATCTTTCGCGCTGCGATAGACGGTCTGATCATCTGCGTTAGTGTGGCTGGAGAGCCGTTCGGATTTGAAAATAACGAGCCGGGGGCCGCGGTCTTTCCGCATGCCGGCGACCAGGCCGCCGAGGGCTTCATAAGTATTGACCGTGTCCGTGCCGTCGATGCAATGGATCTTCAGTCCATAGAACTCATCGGCCTCGCCGGACGGCATGGAGTAGAATGTGTTTTGACCGGTCAGTGTTGAAAGAGCATAGCGGTTATCTTCCACAACAAAGAGAACGGGCAGATTTGAGCGGACAGCTTCGCCGACGGCCTCGAGATACTCACCCTGCTGCGTGGTGCCGTCGCCGACGGAGCAGAGAACCACGGGGTTGCCTTTGCGGTTCTTCACGGCCATCGCCACGCCGACGGCTTGAAGGGCACTGTTTCCGACCAATGTGGGCGTATTAAGGAGGTGAAGTTCGGGATCGCTGGGAAAGCCGGGCATCCGTCGGCCCGCCGAGTTGGATTCTGCCCGGCCGAGGAGCGCATAGAACATCGATTCCACGGTCATTCCGCGCGCAAGAGCCAGAGCCTTGTCCCTGTAGTGACAATGGAGCCAGTCCTCCGCAGTCAAATGCGGTTCCAGCGCGGCCATCGCCTCATGGCCGGATCCGGGAATAAAGAAAAAAGCCTCTCCCCGTTGTGCCAGGGCTTCTTCGACTTCATCAACTTTTCTGGCCGTCAGCATGTGCCGATAGAGGCCGAGGAACAGGTTCCTATCCATACTATTGCTCATGTGAAATCAATGTCGGGTTCTGAACTGTCGGCAGATATTAGGCGGGTCCCCTGATTGCGTCCATTAGAATGTCACACGAAAACACGGCCTTTGACTCTGGTTTGTCTCACATTGTCTTTGCGGAACAAAGGAGAAGACCGATATAATCTCCGCAGAAAAAGGGGATACCTCTGCCGCCTTATGGCTGAAAGATCCACAATGTCAGAGTTCGACGGCGACTTTACGGTCATACCCGAATACAAGGTGTTGCTTATCGACGACGACAAAACCTACGCGCAACTTGTGCGTCGGGTTCTCAAGTCATGTCGGACCAGCCGTTTCGATTTTGAATGGACTCCCGATTTTCAGACGGCAGTCGATTCTCTTGAGGCTGACGCCCATGACGCCTATCTGATCGACTATAAACTGGCTGATCACGACGGACTTGAACTGCTCAAGGTTGGTAGCAGGCGGAATTGCAGGGGGGCCATGATTCTGCTGACCGGGGCGGGGGACAGCAGTGTTGATCAGAAGGCTCTTGAGCTGGGCGCGGTCGAGTACATGGAGAAGCACCGAGCGGATGGTCCGATGCTCGAGCGAAGCATCCGGTATGCCGTTCAGTGGAAGCGCAAAGAGGAGGAACTGAGAGCCGCCAACGAACAGTTGAAGGCCCACCAGATGCAGCTGATCCAGGCGGAGAAGATGAACTCAGTGGGGAGGCTCGCGGCGGGCATCGCCCACGAAATAAAGAATCCGCTGGCGATCATCAGCATGGGTCTTGATTTCTTCAGGAACAAAAGCGCCAAGGACGAGGGGATGAAACTGGCGGTTGACGAGATGGACGACGCGGTGACACGCGCGGACCGTATCGTCAAGGGTCTGCTCGATTTCTCCGCCCCTCTTGAACTGAAACAGAGAGCCGAAGATCTGCATGCCGTTCTGTCAAAGGCCCTGATGTTCGTGCGTCATGAACTGCACATTCGTCACATCAAGGTGAAGCGCGAACTGGCTCCGAAGCTTCCCCTGTGCCATGTGGACGCCAACAAGTTCATCCAGGTGTTCATCAATATTTTCCTGAACGCGGCATATGCCATGCCTAACGGGGGCGTTCTCACGGTCAGAACGAAGGTCAGATCGCTTGATGAAGTCTTCACCGGTTTGACGGAAGACTCCGCAGAGGAGGTGGGCAAGGTCATCACCGTTGAGATCGAGGATACCGGAGTGGGCATTCCTGAAGACAAGCTCGACAAGATTTACGACCCGTTTTTCACGACGAAACCCACGGGAGTGGGGACGGGGCTGGGTCTCGCTGTGGCCAAGAGCATCATGCTGCTTCATGGCGGCGGGCTTGACGTTGAGAACAAGGAGAACGGGGGCGGGGTCAGAGTTACCTTGTCCATTCTTGTTTGATGGATCGCGGATGTGGAGGCTTGAGCTTGCGCGCGAGTAGTGTTAGGAATGTATCGAATCCGAGCAGAGATCACGCGTGGTCTTCAAACGCAAGGGGGGAAAACCTATGACCGCCAGAAAAGTGCTTGTGGTCGACGACGAAACCGGCTTCAGCAAGCTGTTGCAGCTCAACCTTGAGTCTACGGGCTCTTACGAAGTCAAAATAGAGAATCAGGGGGCTCGTGCAGCCGAGTCTGCGAAGTGGTTCAAGCCCGATGTCATTTTGCTCGACGTTATAATGCCGGACATCAGCGGGAGGGAGGTCAGCGAACAGGTTCGAGCGATTCCGGAACTGCGTGATGTCCCGATCATTTTCATAACGGCCGCGATCTCTCGTGAGGAGGCGGAAATGCATGGAGGCACTCTTGACGGATACCCCGTGCTCTCAAAGCCTGCGAAAATGGCGGAGGTGCTGGCGGCGATTGAAAAGAGTCTGGCGGAGGGATAGGGGCGGAACGTTTTCATGCAGTCATATTTGAGAGGGAACAGTCATGGATGAACAAGGATTCGCGGAGAAGTCCACCCGTTTGCCGAAGTCGTTGACGATTGCCATCGTAATCATTTCAATTCTGCCGGGCATACTGATTCTCTCCGGCGTCAACATGGGTACACAGAACGTATTGCAGATGCCCCTGGCCGCCGGGATGTCGCAGGTCGATTCCCCCGTCGCGCACGCCGCGCTCACAGGAAGCTTCGTACACACGATGTTTGAATGGAGCGCCTTCACGATTGCGTTGCTGGTCGTCCTGCTCGGTTTCCTCAACTACTCGGTCACCGGGGATGCCGCGACGCCGATCATCGCCATCGCGCTGTTCTGCTCGGGGCTCGTGGATGCGTTTCATATCCTGGCTTCTGATCATCTTCTGGTGAGTGTTGTTGACGACGCGCAGTTCATACCTGTCACGTGGGCCTTGAGCCGCATACTCAATGCCGTCGTGCTTATCTTCGGCGGCGTGCTATTCATCCTGAGTAATCCCGTGCAGGCGAGATCGGGAAAAAACAAGGGCATGGGATTCATCATCAAGATCAGCATGGTCTTCGTGCTTATCGTCGCCGGAACCCTCTGGCTTCTGACGACCAAGGCCCAGCACCTGACCGCACAGTATCCCGACAAGCTCATCACGCGGCCGTGGGACATGCTGCCTCTCGTGCTCTACGGCCTGGGCGCGTTGATCGTATTTCCCACCTTCTACCGCTGGCGCCCGAGCATATTCACGCACTCCCTGCTTATCAGCATGATTCCGCAGGTAATCTGTCAGATACATATGGCCTTCGGCTCGCATGCGTTGTACGACTCCAACTTCAACGCCGCGCACATACTCAAGATCGTAGGGTATCTCGTGCCAATGGCCGGCCTGCTGCTGGACTATCGTGCGACCTACATTGCTGACGTTGAGAACCAGCGGCACATTGCCGAACGACTTCTTATGGAGCAGCAGACCGAGGAAGTGCTGACTCGGGACCGTGATCTCATGACAAGAGTCATGGAACACATTGACGAGGCGGTTTCCGTCAAAGACGCGTCGCGCATGATGACCAAAATCAACCGCGCGCAGGCCACGCTCTACGGAATCAGCAAGGCGTTCGAGGCGGTCGGCAAGAGGGAGAGTTCTTTTTACGATGAATCCACGTTCATGGCCATCGACGGTGACGAAGAGAGGATTTTTAAATCCGGTGAAGCTGTTATGGGAAAAGAGACCGCGCTCAGCCGGCCCGGCAAGCCGCTCGGAATGTTCGTCGTGTCGAAGATTCCCCTGAAGGACAAACATGGAAGCGTCGTCTCGCTTCTGACTATCACCAGTCCGAAGGGATAACTTCCAAGGTTTGGAAGTTCTGCGAACGAAGGCCCCGTTGGCGGGGCAACGGGCGCCCGTTTCCTCTCGTCATTTTTCTGCCTTCTGCTATCGTCCCTTTGAGGTCTTTGGTTCAAGGAGGCAGATATGAAAATGAGGGTATCGTTTGCCTGTGTGTCAGTTCTTCTGTCGTTTTCCCCATTCGCCTTCGGGAACGCTGTCGGCATTGAGGGTGGGAGCACGTATCCGAGTATCCAGGCCGCGGTGAATGCGGCTGTGGATGGTGACACAATCCTGGTCTCGACAGGCGAGTTCTTCGAAGTCGTCACTGTGTCGGGGTTGAGCGACCTGACGATCAACGGGGGCTTCAACGACAATCTGGTTCTGTGGTCCGGCGGTCGGACGGCGATTGACGGTATGAGTTCGGGCAACGCGCTGAAGTTCATCAACTGCACGAGCAACTTTCTCTTCAACATCGATCTCGTACACGGATCGGACGGAGGAATCGGTGGCGGAGGCTGCCGTCTGCAGAGCTCTTCGGTCGAGTTTCGCGGGGTCAACATCTCGTCCAATTACGGTTACCTCGGCGGAGGCATGTACGTCGGAGCAGGTTCGTATGCGTTGATGACAAACAGCTCCTCAATCACCTCAAACCAGGGACAAATAGGCGGCGGGGTCTACGTCGAAGGGACATTCGTTGCAAAAGATGAAGACTCCGATATTTCGGGCAACTGGGGTGACAACTTTGGCGGCGGCATATGCGTTTATGGCGGCGCCGCGGGACTGGTCGGGGCGGACGTCATGTTCAACCGCAACCTGAATGCCACGGGGAGGGGTGGCGGGGTCTATGTTCAGAACGGTCAGCTTGCCGTCGGCGACAGGACCTCGATCAATGTGAACACCGGTTACTATGGCGGGGCCATTTATGCGACTAATTCCATGGTTGCTCTGATCTGGGATGAGCAGTTCCCTGTCCAGGTAGCCAACAACTATGCCGGATATGGCGCGGGAATATACCTGGACCGGTCATCGCTCAGCATGGAGAGGGTGCAGCTGCTCTTCAACTGGGCTTCTCATCTTGGCGGCGGGATCTGCGCGTACAAGAGCGCGATCTGGAACAGTGCAAACGTCGTGGACCACGTTGACATCATGAACAACCGGTCTCGCGGTCATGGGGGCGGCGTCTACCTGAATTCCTCAACTGCAACGTTCTACAATATCACCGTCGGCACCAACTCACTGCCGAATCTCTGCCGTGATCTCGGAGGAGGCATGTACGCGACTTCTTCCGTCGTGAAGATCAGCGGCGGTTACTTCGGTTACAACCAGTGCACGAACGCCATCTGGGGGTGGGGCGCAGGACTCGCCTGCCGCGACTCGCGGCTCACGATCACGAACGGCACCGTCTTCACGAACACGGTGTTTCTGCAGAATCAGGCTGGGCTGACATCCGGACGAGGCGGCGCCATCTATATGTCCGGCGGCACAGGGACAAGCAGGCTGCAGGGGGTGACGATGCTTGCGAACTCGGCTGTCTATGGCGGCGGCATATACGCATCCAGCACGGTCTGCGAAATCCGCGATGTGACGGCGTACGACAACGAGGCGATCATTGACGGCGGAGGTATCTACTCGGTCGGCGGGAGTCTCAGCATTCGCCATGCGCAGGTTCGTGGGAACCACTCGCTCAACAACGGAGGGGGCATCTGTGCCATGTCCTCACCTTTATGGATTGATGGTGACTACTCCTTCCTTCCCGACTTCTATCAGACACGTTTTGACAAGAACAGCTGCGCGGGGAACGGTGGCGCGATCTACTCGTCGGATTCACGTGTAGACATCTATGGCGCTCACATTCTCACGAACAGCGCGAACCGGGGCGGCGGAGTGTACGTCCAGGGATACGGAGTTGTTCAGCCGCTCTGCGAGATAGAGGATGGGATCATCGATGGCAATGTGGCGACAAACAGGGGCGGCGGCATATACCTCGCGGACGTCTCTGCAGATGTAGAAGACGTCAATATCGCCCACAACGACAGCTACGGTGACGGAGCGGGCATCTACTTTGAAAACCAGTGGGGGGACCTGGAAGTCCGGGCTCGCGATCATAACACCGAGATACGATCCAACGTCAGCTCGGACGAAGGCGGCGGCATCTACTATGCGGGCAGCGACGATCTCTTGATTGATGCTCGTGGAACGAATGAACTGCGATTCGACTCCAACGTAGCGCAGTCGGGCGGCGGCGGGGCGGTCCATCAGTTCCATGCCGATTCAACCGTGTCGGGTGCCGTATCGTTCGTGAACAGCATCGCGGGGGCGAATGGCGGCGCGATTGATTTGTACGGGTACAGCGGCCTGACACTGTTTCCTTCTTCAGTTGGCAGGCCCAGTTTCTTCGGTAACCGGTGCGCCGGCAATGGCGGAGCTGTTTATGGGGCGTCTGACTACACATGCCGCGTGGAGAATGCCTACTTCTGGGAGAACCGGGCAGGAGGGAATGGAGGCGCGCTGGGGATGAATGGAACATGCCTGCTTGTCAATCGTGCCGCGTTCCTGGACAACTCAGCAACCAACAGGGGTGGCGCCATCTGGGCGTACGGCAACAAATTCGTCTGGATCGCTCAGACAAATGCCCCCTGGTACAAACCGGGCAGTCACTGGCCCCTGCGTTTCGAGCGAAACATGGCAGGCGGTGACGGCGGGTCCTTCTGGTTCGAGCAGTGTCCGGACGTAAGAGTCTGGCTCGCTGCCGTGGTCTCAAACGAGGCACAGGCAGCGGGCGGTTTCTATGCACTCAACAGCACAGTCGATACGCGCCATTCGCTTTACGCTCACAATTCAGCACGGGCGTCTTTCGCTGCCGGAGCCCAGCAGTACTGGGGCTCGACGGGATTCGTCTACTGCTGCACGCTGTACAATAATGATGAAGTAGGGGTCCAGGATGATCTTGCGGATCTGACCGTTGACCACAGCATCGTCTGGGGCCATTCGTTCTCGCAGATATCCAGTCTGGCCAGCCCTACAGTGGAGTACAACTGCATCCAGGACGGTTATCCGGGAACCGGGAACTTCACGAACAACCCGAAGCTCAAGTCTGACTATCACCTTAGCTGGGACTCGCCCTGTATCGAAAAGGGCGACTTCGCGATTGGTGTCATCCCGGATATCGATGGCGAGCAACGTCAGTTCCAGATCGATCCCGGGTGGGATGAGTTCGTTGACACCGACATGGACCGTCTACCCAACTATGTGGAAGACGGCGGCGGGGTATGGGTCGATGAGTTCCGCACGGGAACAAGCTGGCTGGATTCCGACAGTGACGATGATGGAATGAAGGACGGCGACGAATGGATTGCCGATGTGGACCCCAACGATGCCGACAGCATACTGGGCGTTTCAGACATTGAGCGCATATCCGGTTTCACTCGCGTTACCTGGGTCGGCGGCTCTGCCGCGCATCAGGTCCTTGAGTATACCGGCGCGGGCGACACGAACTGGCAGATCTCTGTGCATGATCTTCCGCCAACGCCGAAGACGAATTCCTGGGATGCAGGGAATGTCGCGAACGATCTGATGTTCAGAGTCAGAGCTTTCCGCTAGATTTCAGAGCGCGGAATATGTGGCCGGACACGGTCATCGCGAGGAACGTGGTGACGCGGCGATTCAGTCTGTCCCGTCTGGATTGCCGCGACCCGCCATACGGCGAGGCTTGCAGTGACAAGCATCAATCCTCCGCGATAAATCGAAACCTGAAAATCACAAATCGAAAATTGCAAATCGTAATCTCTTCCCCCATACTCCGCTGCGGAGACGTACTTATGCAACGTGAGTGTTGGAAAAGGGTTAGCGCCGCTGCCCTGCTGCTGATGGGGATTGTCGCGATTTCCGGGTGCTGCGCATCCGGTGGCGGCTCCTCCCATAAGTACTTCATGGAGACTGAATCGGACGCAAACGTCTATGTGGCCAAGTACGAGGCCGACATCGATAAGATTGCGATACTTCCGTTCAAAGCACCCACTGAACTCATTGGCATGTCTGTGTCGGACCTGTTCGTCACGGAAATGCTGAGGGCTGGGCGCTACGAACTGGTTGAGCGCAGTCAGATCGCAAAAGTGCTGGGCGAATCCGAGCTGGCACTGGCCGGGCTATCGAACGCTGACGCGATCGAGGCCGGAGCCATGGCCGGGGCGCAAGGCGTGATCGTGGGAACGGTATCGGAGTACAGCAAGATGGCCAGGCGCGGGCATGCATATCCCGTGGTGGGCATTTCGGCGCGTCTCATCGATACGACAACGGGAAAGATCGTCTGGAGTGTCGATCTTTCCAAGCGCGCGGAGTCAAAGAGCGATACGCTTTCGACGCATGCGCGTGACGTCGTCCACGAAATGTGCGCCAGTCTCTATCAGCAGTGGCGCCACCAAAAAAAAAAGATAGGTACTAGGCGCAGTTCGTCAAAATCCTCGAAAGAGGACGAAGACTACAATGCGCCGGTAGGGTATTCCTCTGCCGAGGCGGAATCTTCCGCTCCGCCCGAGACGCCGGGCGGTTTTGCTGTTTCAGATTTGGGGCTCAGAGAAGTCGAAATCAAGTGGAAATCTCCGGTCGATAATCCCGCGAAATATCAGATCGAGCGTTCGACGTCGCGTCAGGGGCCCTTCGAGACTCTGGGGCGCGTATCCCCGTCAAAAAGACGTTATCTGGACGAAGGATCCCGCGATGAACCTCTTGAAGACAGCACCACGTACTACTACCGTCTGGTTGCCATCGGGACAACAGGTCTTAAGAGCAAGCCAACAGAGGTGCTGGAGAGCCTGACTGCACCGCCTCCCGACGCGCCGCCGGATCTCTCTGCCGAGACGACAGGATCTCGCGAAATCACGTTGAGCTGGTTTAAGCCGCAATCCGAGGACGTGGTTGAATATCGTGTCGAACGCGCCATCGCGAGCGAGCCGGAGCTGTTCACCGAAATAGGCGTGGTTCGTAGTCCGTCGTACACCGATGGCGGTACAAGCACAACCGATCTTAAGGACAGTACGAAGTACCTCTACCGGGTCAGTTCCGTTAACAGGGTGGGGGCTCAGGGCGCATTCTCTTCACCGGTTTCGGCCACAACACCGCCTCCGCCAGCCAAGGTCAGCGGCATTGAAGCCGCGAGCGCTGAAGTCCGTTGTCTGCCGCTTTCGTGGGAACCGAATGCGGAAGAGGATGTCAGTACATACATCATTTACAGATCCAGCGGTAAAGATGGTGAGTATGCGGAAGTCGGACGCGTAGCGGGAAGGACGAGCACTGAATTTCTCGACGGTGGACGAGATCCCGGAAGCCTGGAGGATGAAACGGAGTACTTCTACATTCTTGTCGCGGTCAATGCGGTCGGTGCGGTAAGCGAGGATTCCGATCCCGTGAGCGGAGTAACCCGTGCTCCCCCGCCGGCGGTGACGGGCGTGCGGGCTGAGTCCGGTATGGCGCGTGAGGTGAAGGTCACGTGGGAACAGTCGTCAGATGAGAAGGTGGTCGGTTATCGGATCTGGCGCCGGAAGGCCGGGGATGGAGATTTCGACGCAGTCGGCACGGTAGACAATCTGGAAACGACTGAATTCCTCGACCGTGGCCCGGTGAAGGCATCTCTTTTCGGGGGGAAGCCGGAAATGAGCGCCCTGGATGATGCCGGACTGTATGAATACAAAGTCATCGCTTTCAACACGGCGCGAGCGGAATCCCGCGATGCGGAAGTGGTTGAGGCGCGCACGAAAGACCGGCCTGCGGCTCCCGGGAGGGTTCTCGTGTCGGAGAAGATTCCTCAGGCAATCGAGGTCGCATGGACGCGAAATCCCGAAGATGATATCGACCACTACCTGGTCGAGGCGGGTTCCTCATCCAACGGTCGCTACAAGCAGTTGGCGTCCGTCGATGCCGATGCCGATTCGCTGTCATGCAAAGACAGGAGCTTAAAACACGGAGAGACCAAGTATTACCGGGTGAAAGTCATTGATAAAGACGGACTGGAAAGTGACTGGTCGGAACCCAAAGAGGGCATGGCCAAGCCTCTGCCCGACGCGCCGACGGAGCTTTCCGCCGAATACGGGGATGATTCGGTAAAGGTGACCTGGAGCGGACCCGAACAGGATGATGTTGTGAAATACCAGGTTTGGAACAAATCGTTCATGAGTTGGAATCTGATCGATTCCGTAGATCAGCCCGCCTATACATTCTCCGGCGGCGGAAAGGCCACACTCATCATCAGCGTGAGTGCTGTGGACGAAGACGGGTTGGAAAGCGAAAAGAGCGAAACGCTTGAGGTTAAAGATATTGCACTGGACTGACCGGTTTAAGAGGAGGGCTCCCGTCGCCACTTCATATTCGGTAATCTTCGCGCTTTGTGTTTTCTGTGCTGTCTGGCTTCCTGCCGCGTTGGGCCAGACCAACTCTGTGAAGAACGATTTTGACGGGGATGGCCGGTCAGACATCGGCGTGTTTGATCCTGCGACCGGGCGGTGGCATCTTTACGGTCGCGTGATGGGGTACAACACGACTCAATGGGGCCACATTAACGCGGTCCCCGTCTCAGGCGATTTCGATGGCAATGGGAGGTGCGATTTCGGTTACTACTCTCCTGCCGGCGGCATCTGGCACATTTACCTGAATCCCGATCAACATGGATCGTGGAACGCGTCGCTTTCTCCGGCATTCCGAGTCATTCCCCATTTTAAAATCCTGGCCCGATACGATCCCACTCGCGATTACTTCGTCCATTTCGGCTATCCAGGCACGATTCCTGTCACGGGCGATTTCGACGGCGATGATGTCACCGATATAGGCTGCTACTATCCACCACTCGGAATATGGCATATCGACAAGAGTGCGGAAGGGCACTTCGAAACCACTTTTGGCTACGCGGGCACAATCCCGGTGACAGGCGACTTTGACGGTGACGGGTTGTGCGATTTTGGGTGCTACTTTCCTGAGCAGGGCAAATGGCATATTCTGAAAAGCGCAGAGGGGCCATCTGAAACAGAGTTTGGGTACTCGGGAACTGTACCGATAACGGGCGACTTCGATGGCGACGGCAAGGATGACATTGGTTGCTATCACGCGTCCAGTGGCCACTGGTATCTGTTCATGAGTACGGAGGGCTTCCGGCAGACGATATTCGGATTTCCTGGAACAATTGCCGTGACCGGGGATTTCGATGGCGATGGCAAGGATGATATCGGCTGCTATGATCCGCCAAATGGCGATTGGTACGTGTTCACGAGTACGGCGGGATTCTGTCAGACGCGGTTTGGCTACGATGGAACCATGCCGCTAGGGGGAGCAGTCGGCAGCTCGTCGGAATCTTCATCGGAGGTCGTCGCAAAAACCATGTTCACATATATAGGTGAAGAACATGGAATCCCCGCGGAGGATACTGTCTACTCCTATTCTTATGATATGGACAATGACGGAGTGAGCGATTTCCTTTGTGGCGATTTCCGCATTGTTGACTTTTACTCAGACGTCACTGTGTGGCTGACTGATCTGTACTGCTTTCCGGAACAGGGCAATACCATCAGCGGTCTGGTACCTATGAGGTACGGACAGAAAATTGACGGCACAGTCTTCTCCTCAGATTCTCCATTTCAGCACTCGTATGAATACGTGGAAGCACCAGATTACTCCGGACGTATTTTCCGCGGATCCTGGACTGAGCCGAAGCCGAACTCGGCTTATCTGCCAATTCGCCTTCTTGTCAACGGCAATGAACACTACGGATGGATCTACATGACCTTGGATGGCGACGACACTTCGCTGTCATGGTATCTCAACAGTTGCGCCTATCAGTCCGTTCCCGGCAAGCCGATCAGAGCCGGGTTTCTGGAATGAGGAATCAGGCATGTTGTCGAATGCCGAGAGTGCGAGTGGGGTGAACCATAAGGCGTCGCCGCGATGCGGCGTGATCATCCCGCACCTACGGAGCGGGACGTGTCCGGGCACACGTAACCCCACGTTTCACATGGGGCTAAAGTCTGACGCCGCGATGCGGCTGCGCTGGTCGCCGCGGAGCGGCGATAGACGTTAGCCTGGGGCGTCAGCCCCAGCATGCGTCCCCATAACAACATACGCGCCGTAGGTGCGCAACGAGACGGCAGAGAATGGCAGTGACGGCGCGATTCATGGAAATCTTGTTCTGCAAAGGGATTGTGAAATCTGATCACACTTGTTATCGTACTATTGAGATGAAGGGGTGTGCTACTCTATCTTTATCGCGGGGGTGGTACCGTCTGATGACGGTGCTGTGTCTCTGTGTTGTTGTTTTTCTTTCCTCTTGCAAGAAACCTGAAACGGGGCCGGCCGATATGACTCCCACCTACTCTCTCGCGGAGAAGCTTCTGAATGACGGCAAGATTGACGATGCGATTTCAGTTCTCCAGGGCGTGGCAGACGCTGACTCGAAGGATTGGGAAGCATTCAATCTGATCGGGTCCATTGAAACGGCGCGCGACAGGCTTGACGATGCGGAAGCGTATCTGAAACGCGCACTGGATGTGGACCCCGGCCATCCGGAAGTATTCAGCAACCTTGGAGTGGTCGAGTTGAAGCGAGGCAACTGGGATAAGGCGCTCACATTCTTCTTCACTGCTGAGAAGCTTGATCCGACGTTTGTTCCGGCGCTCTACAACATCGGCACCTTGCTCCAGGGAAACGAGAACTTCGCGAGGGCTGAGCAGTACTATACCCGCGTGATCGAGCAGGATCCCTCACACGTTATGGCGCACTACAAGCGTGCCGCGGCACGTCTGGGCATGAAGAAGTATGATGCCGCCGTCAGCGATTACGAGGCCGTGCTTCGCATCAATCCTGAGCTTCTCTCGGCGAGAGCAGATCTCGGGTTTGCATACATTACGATGCAGAAGTTCCTGGACGCAGAGTTCCAGTTTAAACAGGCGGTGAGCGCACGTCCTGATTTCGCGCGCGCATGGTATGGGCTTGGAGTCGCGCAGCGAGAATTGGAGAGCTACGCCGATGCGGCGGTCTCCTTCAAGAAGGCCGTCGAACTGGACGGCAGCGCGGCAGATTATCACGTCGATCTCGCCTTGGCCCTGCTGGCAACCGGTGGAGTCGACGAGGCCGGGAGGCATATGGAGAATGCTTTGTCTTTGGCTCCACGCGACGGACGCACTACTTATATGGCCGCCGTATTCTACGATGATACGAAGCGTCCTGCCCAGGCGATACCTCTTTACGAGCGCTCAATAGCACTTGGCTATCAGGTCCAGAAATCAAAGCTTTACCTGGCTGAGAATTACATCAAGTCGGGCGACTCCAAACGCGCGGGCAGCGTGCTCAAGGGGCTGATTTCAGAAGCCCCCGCAGGGAGTGGAATACATGATGCGGCCGTTCAGTTACTCGAGAGCATTTAGTCCGAGCGCAAGTGATCCTTTGCTGCTCGTGAGGGGGAAGATGCCTGTCCGCGCTCTGACCTCTGCCTCCATACTGTTCCTTGCACTGGCCTTTTTCCTGTCGGTTACCCCGCTCTTCGCCAAATCGCTCGAAGAATTGCGTCAGGAGAAAATCGAGAAAGAGCAGCGCATTGAGCGTGAGATGGACAAGGCCGTCAGCTCAGGGGCGATGACGCCGCAGGAAGCCCTTGATCATTACGGCCCCCAGCTCGAAGAAAACCGTCGTGAATATCAGGCGCTTGATCCTCTGAAGGGCAAATTGGGTGCGGTGCAGGAGGATTTGGACAAAGAGGGCCTGAAAATCATCAGCACGGGCGGCAGCAAGGATCTGGGCCGCAAGGATGTTAATGCCGACTTCGATGGCGAGATCGTCGACAAAGAGACCGGGAAGGCGCCGACAGGAGCCAAGCAGCAGAAGGCGCAGGAGATCCAGCGGAAGCATTTTGGAGGTGACGGCGAAACCCCGGGCAAGTTTGTCGATAAAAAGACAGACATTACTACTTGGAAACCCAAGACCAAAGAGGCCCAGGAAGCCTCACAGCATGATGATGACGCGTTCATCACGCAAGGCGGTCTCCACTCGACCGGGAATCCCGGCGCCAAGAAGGACGAGCTTGGCGAAGTACTCGACAGTGAGTTGAAGTACAAGAAAGCGCAGAAAAGCGGCGACCTCAAAACGCAGGGCAAGAGTGTCGTCAAGATCCTGGACTCGGAAGCGGGCAAGTCTGTTCCTAAAACGCAGTCGGAACAGGAGCTTAAGAAGAAGAGCCAGGGCCTCAAGGACTACAAGACGGGTTCTGAAGCCGGGTTAACCGCTCCGGGTGATTCCGGGACCGCCAAGAAGCAGAAGGTTCAGGACTACGACGACGAATCCGGCGCGGCCATAGCCAAGGTGAAAGAGAAAGCGAAGCAGAAGAGCGAACTGCGTGACAAGGTTCGGGAACAGATCCAGGAAGGTTACAAGAAAGCCGCCGATCCCGAGATTCAGAAGATCTCTGACGAGGTGAAGAAAGAGCGCGATGCGGTCAAAGAGAGCAACAAGGCCGCGCAGGAAAAACTCGATAAGCTCAATAAGAAGAAGAACGCCGACGACCGCTATACCGGAGGAGTTAAGCCGAAGGGTGGTGGAGCATCAGACGACGATGAAGGCGGTTCGGCATCGACAGGCACGAAGAAGTCGAGTAGCGGCACCTCGGATGATGACGATGACAGCGGGAAGTCTGCGACTGCAACAGGATCAAAACAGAAGTCATCTGGGGGTGGGGGCGATGATGACAGTGGGTCCACATCTTCCTCGTCCAAGAAGTCCACTGCGTCCACTTCTTCGAGCGGCGATGACGACGGAGCTTCCGCGACATCAAAGTCGACTTCCAAGTCAACGGCGTCCTCCGGTTCGGGTGCTGGGGACGGTGACGGGGGTGGGTCCGGTCAGACCGCGGGGACCAAGAGCAAAGGTCAGACTTACGGCGGCTCAAGCATCAGCGAGGATGGCACCAAGACCACGACGAAGTCGACGTATGAGGGCGGTCAGAAGACCAGTCAACAGACAGATGTAGAAACATCTGGTGGATCCAAGACTTCCGCGCAGACCACCTATGGCCCCGGGGGAAAATCACAGACAACCAGCGGGACCGTGAACAAGGACGGAACGTCATCCTTGTCGACTTCTGATTCGCAGACAACGAAGCACGAGGGCGGAGGCCAGACCACCAAGACCACGACGGATACCAGTGACCACTCCGCAGACGGAAAGACCACAAAGACGACGAGTACTTCAACGACGGAGCATGAAACGGGCGGAGGAACAAAGGCAACCGGCTCAACTTCAAAGGAGACGACTTACACCAAAGGTGGGCAGGTTCAGAGCGTAACGGTAGCAACTCAAGGAAGCCTCGAGAAGAAGTTGGGAGACGGGCCGGATGAGGATTCTGGCCCACAGAAGCAACCCGACAAGGTCACCAAGAGTGTCAAGATCGCGGAGACGATGATCTCCCAGAGTGACACTGATCTGGGCAAGGTCGAAGGCGCAAGCGTCACAAAGGTTGGCGACACCGAAATCACGGCTCAGACGAAGGTTCAAGTCGGACAGATGGGACATCAGGTCAAAGCGGGTCTTGGCCTTGAGAAGGATGAGACAGGCGCCACGGTGCTGAAAGGCGAGGTGGCGGGACAGGCCGAAGTCAATCTGATCAAAGCCACGACGCAGGTGAAGAGCGACACGCAGCTGGCGGATGGCGTCAATCTGCAGGCGCAGCTCAAGAATGAGACTAAACTCGGGGCCGAGGCAGGCGGAAAGGGCTCCATGCAGATTGGGCCGGACGGCGCCAAGGTCGAGGTTGGCGCCGAGGTGTTCGCCGGCTTCAAGTCTAAGACAGAAGGCTCCCTTACCCTTGATGCCAACGACTCGCTTGGCATCACGCTTACGGGTAAGGCGGAACTTGAAGTCAGCGCAGGCGCCGGAGCAAAAGGCAATGCCAATGCTGAGCTTTCATGGACCAAGATCAAGATCAGCGGAGGTCTGGCTGCGACGTTGGGTATCGGTGCCGGCGGAAAGGGGTCTATTGAACTGGATGCGAGCGTGCTCATTACAGGTCAGAATCCGGCGAAGATCGCACAGCAGAATACTGAGGCCGACATTCTTTCGAAGATCACCAAAGCCGTGAAAGCCGGTCAATTGGAGTTGCCCGAGGGCAAGAAGTTCTCCGATCTCCTTAATGAAATGCATCAAAAGGCGGAGTTTCTCGCCAAGCATCCCGAACTGCTTAAGGTCGATGATCCAAAAAAACTTAACGACGTTGCCGCCGCGGCTTTGGCCGCGAGCATGGGTATAAAACCTCCCGAGCCGAAAGACGAGGATAAGGATGAGGGGGACAAGGAAGCGGGCGATAAAGAGGGAGCAGGCACAGGTGACGGCAAGGGCACTCCTCCCGCGACAGGTGAAGGCGAAGGTGGCACGGGTGATGGAGAAGGCGGCACTGGCGATACAGGCGACGGCGAAGGTGGAGCCGGCGATGGCGCCGGAGGAACGGGCGACGGCGAAGGCGGCACTGATGATGGTGCTGGTGGCACGGGCGACGGCGAAGGCGGCACGGGCGATGGTGAGGGTGGAACAGGCGCCGGAGAAGGCGGCACCGGCGATGGTGAGGGTGGAACGGACGATGGCGAGGGCGGAGTTGGTGATGGTGAAGAGGGTGGTGCGGGCGATGATCAGGGCGGTACGAGCGACGGCGAAGACATGGGGGAGGGCAGTGGCGAGAGCGAAGATGTGCCGGATCTATGGGGTGGTGATGACAGCGGGGAGCCCGGCGATGACTACGGTGATGGTCAGGGGGGCGATGAAGGCGGTTATGGCGACGACGACACCAATGAAGCTGACTGGGATGGTTCTGCAGGTGATTATGAACCCGATTCGGACGATGAAGGCGGGGGCTCTCTTGACGGCTACGTAAGCGATCATGAAGAGAACGCCGGCGATTATGGCGACGATTACGACAACATCGATGCTCAGAACGATATTGCTGATGCCTCGACTTCCGGAGACCAGCAGATTGACAACGCGGAGCAGACTGTAAGCCAGGCAGGCTCCGAAGCATGGGGCGAGCATGATGACAATGTTCAGGATGTCGCCTCCGCGGATGCGGAAAACAGTTGGGGCAATACTCTGGGCAACGCCGCTCAATCCGCCGCGGAAGCGGGCGGCACGTCATTCGGAACTTCTTTTGGAGAGGGTGTCGCCAATGAAGTGTCACAAGATATTTGGGGCGGCTCCACGGAACATGGTGACGGTGCCGATGGCGATGGCGAAGGCGGCGATGGCGAAGCTGATGCAGGAGGAAGCGGACACTCTCAGGGCTCGAGCGGGGGTTCGGGCGGCGGGTCCTCTGGGGGATCGTCTGGCGGTGCGCCGCCGGTTAGTGGCGGCGGTGGAGGAGGCGGAGGCGGCGGAGCACCTTCACCACCACCTCCGGGTCCACCCGCGCCTCCTCCAGGCACGCCGACAGCTCAGACCCAGACATCGGGAAGTTTCACCGCTCATCTTAATCCGTCGGGTAGCAGCTATTCGATCAGCGTGAGCGGCAAGCCCGGCCATTCCCTTTCGGCGACTGTCAGCGGGACCGACGGCTATTCCAACGGCTTCAGCGGCGTAGGCTCGATCAGCTCGCCCACGATTCCGGCCGGGGCTTCCGGAGTGCATGACACGGTTGTTTGTAAGGATAACGATACCGGCGAAACGGCTACGTTTGTATTCAATTTCTGATGACCGCAGACGGGGACGATTTCTTACAATGGAGAGAAGTACTATGACGTATGGATTGAAACTGTGGGCACAGACGGCGCTCTTGCTGACTATCCTGGTGACACCCGCTCTGGGTATTGCCGCGAAACTCCCCAAGGTGATGCTTCTGATCGAGGAGAAGAACCTTGGGACGATTCCCACTGCCGAGGTGGAAGCGCTCGCGTATAGAGCCTTTCTCGATGAGGGGGTGGAACTCGTTGATCAGGAAATGGTTCGGGCTAATCTTAAGAAGAGCCAGACATCGATGAAGATGGCCGGCGACTCGCGCGGTGCGGCAGCGCTCGGGATGCAGTTTGGTGCAGATATCGTCGTCGTGGGTGAGGCTGTAGCAAAGCCTTCAGCTCGGCGAATTGCAGAGAGCAATCTGAGGACTTACGAAGCGGTCGTCACATTGCGGGCAGTTCACACGGAAAGTTCGAAAGCACTGGCGTCAGCATCTGAAGTCACTTCCATCATCGCGCTCGAAGACATCAGCGGAAGCTCGAAGGCCTTGAAATCTGCCGGCAAGAAAGCGGTCGACCGTCTTATCCCCGAACTGATGGCTGGATGGGAAGAAGTGGTGGCCGGCGGGGTCAGCGGTGATTTGACGCATATGACGCTGACATTCGGCGGCGTCGACCAACTGTGGAAACTCAAAGCGACGCGGACCATGCTTCGCACGATGCGTGATGAACTCAGCAACGTCAGTCAAATGAGTTATACGGCGGGAGCGGCAATCTTTGAGGTAGACTCTTCTGTGGCAGCCGAGGAGCTGTCGGAGCAGCTTCTGCTGAATGCGCCGAAGGGGTTGAAATACCAAGTTCTTGATGTAGGTAAAACCAAAATCAGCCTGCGCGCGGTGGCAGGCAAGAAGCAGGCTGTCAGATAACGCATTGTCCGGAAGGTGGTGACTATGAAGATCCGGGATATAAGATTGTACCTCGCGGTGAGCATACTGCTTTCCGCCTGTGCCATTCCCTTAATGGCCCAGACAAAGGTCAATGTTGATGAAGTTCTTCTGCTGTCATATCTCAGGCTCAACATCGTCAAGCAGATCACTGCGCAGACCAGCGCGCTGGCAACTGACTCGGATCCTCAAGTGCTGAATGAGGTGAAGCTGTTCGCGGACAAATGGAGCGAGAACAGGATCCAGAAAATTCGTTCCGATCTTGAAGGGTGGTTTGATACGACCGCCAAGGAAAGATTCCGTCATTTCGTCGCAGGATATACGACAGCAGAGAAAGAGGGGGACGCAAAGTATCTCAACATGCTCGCAGAATCCCTTTCGCTGGGGGATCCTGTTCCTCAGGATTACGCCGCGTTGAGGCAGTCGATGGTGAATCGCTATCTGGTGACCGATGTGAAAGAGGGTTCAAGACTGCTCAGTGATGTCCAAAGCTGGGTTGAGAAGAAGAAGACGACGGGCGCGGGGCCATTGAGTCAGTACGTCAGTGCCGGTACGCAGGGAGAAACTCCGACAACTCGCCCGCCGGCTCGTCGTGCGCCCCCTAAGCCGCGTGTTGTGGAAGAAAGGGATCCTCTTATGGAAGCCGAGGCCGATTTTGAGGATGTGGAGTACAAACCTGAAGGTGATGATCTTAGTCCGCTTGATGCATACTCCTCCATGCGTAAGGCCAAGCGTGAGAAAATCCTTAAAGAGGCGCAGGAAGGCATGAAGCTTGTTGCTGATGAGCGAAAAGCGGCCGAAGAAGAATATGCCGCCAAGAAGATGGCTGCCGCCGAAGCGGAAGCCTCTGCCGTCAAGGAGCACACAAAAGACCTTTCCGATGCGGACAAAGTCGCACAGGAACAGCGAGAGAACAACTGGGGCAACCGCCTGAAGAAGATCGTTGGTACAACCGTCGGCGCTGCGGGTGGCGCTCTCTTCGGTGGTGTCGGCACGCGGGCGGGCGAAGAAGCTGCGGACGCGCTTTTCGAGTAGTCGCTACCTCGCTCCGCGAGTGTCATAAGTCATTAGCTCACGACGTTCGCGTCATTGAGGTAAGTTAATCCAATGACCAATGACTACGGACATCCACCTTCCATGTCCTGCCGCATTGCTTTCGCCGCCTCAACAGGATTCTCCGCCCGTAGAATAGGTCTTCCAACGACCAGGTAGTTCGAGCCCGCATTCACAGCAGCCGATGGGGTGGCTATTCGTTTCTGGTCCTCTGCGGCGTCACCGGCAAGTCGAATGCCGGGTGTGACCAACAGGGCTTGGTCTCCCAGTGCTTCACGAAGAGCTGCCGCTTCGTGAACGGACGTTACAACCCCATCAATTCCCGAATCCATTGCGAGTCGCCCCAGAGCTACCGCCTGTTCCGTAAGTGATCGAGTGATGCCTATGTCCGCGAGGTCATCTTCATTGAGACTTGTAAGTGTGGTCACCGCGATCAGTTTAGGGCGCGCTTCACCAAACTCTGCTGCCGCTGCCGCGGCCGCTTCGAGCATGGCTCTTCCTCCACACGCATGAACCGTAAGCAGGTTCACACCGTGAGCGGCGGCGGAGCGAACGGCCCGTTCGACTGTTCGCGGGATATCGTGGAGTTTAAGGTCGAGGAAGAGCTTCTTTCCCCTCTTCTTTATAGGTTTCAGCCCGGAAAGCCCTTCAGCGCAGAACAGCTCGAGCCCAAGCTTATAGAATGAGATCTCATCACCAAGTTGATCAAGGATGGGAGCCAGTTCATCCGACGATGGGACATCAAGTGCGACAATCAACTCCGGTTTCATTACGGCCTTTCATCAAGTGGTTAAATCGAATAAGTCGAACTGATAGCATCCTGTCGAATAGCGTGCAATGCGATAAGCGGCTTCTCGCCGCCCGATACCAGTCTTCGGATTCCTGATGCCGGATGACCCCGCACCCGCCCGCTCCCGTCATCAGGAATCTGGTATCCGGAATCTGGCATCGGTCCTCTGATATGCTCGAAAACGTCGCCTTTTTCATCAAAAGCACCTCAAAACGAAAAAATGCACATTTTCCCTAATTTCTTCTTGCGACATTTTTAGGAATCTATATAACCGCCAGATCAATTGTTCGTTGACAACCGGGTTGGAGAATCAAGTTTCTGCATTTATCGCAGTTGACACCTTGCGCTGGACCACATAGTGTAGCTTCAGGTAAGGGAGAAGTTCTCCCACCTCGTTGACATCATTTGATAGTTTCTGCTGTCTCGTTGTTTGTAGAGAGCGGCGAGTCGACAGGTGTTGTTTGGCTTTATGTTCTTTGACTAGAGAATAGTTCATGTCACAACTGCTTCGATTCAGAAGTGGTGTGATTTGCCGTTTGTTTGTGTCCTTATAAAATTGGATCCAACGTTTCGGTACTTGTACCGGAATGTTTGAAAAGATTCTTCATTGGAGAGTTTGATCCTGGCTCAGAACGAACGCTGGCGGCGTGGATTAGGCATGCAAGTCGAGCGGGATCCTTGAAATTCAATTCTTCGGAAAAGAAATTCTTGGTGAGAGCGGCGAACGGGTGAGTAACGCGTGGGCAATTTGCCTCTAAGTTGGGAATAGCCTTCCGAAAGGAGGGGTAATGCCGAATGTGGTCGTGTGTCGCATGGCACACTGTCTAAAGATGGGGATCCTTCGGGACCTGTCGCTTGGAGATGAGCCCGCGTCCCATCAGCTTGTTGGTAGGGTAACGGCCTACCAAGGCTTACGGGTAGCTGGTCTGAGAGGATGGTCAGCCACACTGGGACTGAGACACTGCCCAGACTCCTACGGGAGGCTGCAGTCGAGAATCATTCGCAATGCACGAAAGTGTGACGATGCGACGCCGCGTGGAGGATGACGGCCTTCGGGTTGTAAACTCCTGTCATGAGGGAGTAATAGCGGGGGTGTTAATACCGCCTTCGTGTGATAGTACCTCAAAAGGAAGCCACGGCTAACTCTGTGCCAGCAGCCGCGGTAATACA
>JAHIZV010000146.1 GCA_018814445.1 Verrucomicrobiota bacterium
TGAGTGATGGTTCGACGATCTCCCGAAAGCTCGCCGAACTACATGTTCGACTGAAAAGGGAAAAGAAGTTACAGAGGCGATATGAACGACTCCGCGACAGGATATCCGTTAAACATTAAACAAGGCCCCCTCTCCTTGAGATAACCTGACCAGTTCGCTCAGTAGACTGCCGCTGCCGGCCATCTGACTACCGTTCAACAACTCTTCCATGGCTTGCTTCTTCATCTGGCTCGGTCGTATCCTACTCATAGCGCGAGGTTCCTTTCCGGGATTGTAGTCCCATTAGCTTTTTGCAGCTTGAAAGCATGCCTCGCGCTACTTGCTTTTTACAGGGAATTTAGGACACGACCGCCCCGTTGCCCGGCTGCCCACCCGCTGGCCGCGCGCCAGCAAAGCTGTCACGCACCTGGCTGCACCACTAATTTCGCTACCGGAGATGGTGACTGCAATTGACACTGAACAGGGACACGATCACAGTATCCGCTGATGCATGCGCTCGCGCGTGTGGGTCATGGTGAACAACGCGATCGAGTCGAGCAGTATTTTCAAGGAGTGCTGCACATGAATGTCCGGTTGCGTATTCTCACGTTCGCCGTCTATCTCTTCGCCGCAGTGTCCGGCGTGGCAACGGACTGGAGCGGGACGATCTCAAGCAATACCGTATGGACCAAGTCGGCCAGCCCGCACACGTGGGGCGGAAACCTGACAATTGGAGCGGGGAACCGACTTAGCATCGAGCCTGGGGTCCGTGTCATCCCTGGACAAAACGCCAATCTCTACAACTACGGTTCCATTCATGCTGAGGGATTGCCTGAAGATCCGATTCGTATCGGTGCGCTCTCTTTCCAGGCTCCGGCGGACACACTCTATTTCTTCGCCGGCGGCACGAACTGCATCTTCCGTCATTGCATGTTTGAACACATGAACCAGATCCGCATTGACGCCGCCACACCGGTCCTTGATCCGCTTTTTGAACACTGCGTGTTTCGGGACTTCAGCGGCGATGCGTTGCATCTGTGCGGAACACTGCCAGCTCGCGTTCTACACTGCATCTTTCAGCCGCGGCCCGGGAAGTTCGGCATTCGCCTGCAGATGATCGGCTCCATGACCGGCGGCAATGTGCCGACGATCATGTACAACGCATTCACGCAAAACGGACTCCAACTGATCGGTGGCGGCTCGGCCAGCTACTCTCTCGGCAACTACGAGTTTTTCCGTTGGAATCGCGTTGCATCCGGCATAGGCATCCAGGTGGTGCCCTGCCAGGGATTCGACTGCGGCGGTTTGCTGAGCGACGTGAAAGTGACGGATTGTGACCTCGGAAACTGCTCGACGAGTCTGTATCTGACCGGCAGCGGGGTGCATTTGCAGAACATGGACATCTCCCGCTCGACACTCTCGAAACTCGTCAACGGCAGCGGGAATCTTCACGGCTTAATGGCGGCCCGCAGCAACTACTGGGGAACGGTAGATGTTTCGGTCATCAGTAACCGGATGTTTTCCGCGGCATACACGAACAGTCATTTCCAACCCGTATTGGCCACGAATCCGTTCCCGCAGGCCGATGTGGACCACTCTGACGCGGATCAGTGGACGTTCGGACCGGACGCCGACCTGGTTAAGCGGCACCTGCTGGGGGCGACTAATTTGACCGCGGGTCAACTGCTGAAGGCAGACGTGGACCGCGATGGAGTGATCACCGTGCGCGATGCTTTGCTGATTGATTCCTACGTGAATGGAACGCTCTGGAAACTCCCGAATCCGTAAGGCTGCTATGTTTAAGATACTCCATCTTCTCAGGCTGGGATGCCTGGTGTTTCTGTGGACGTTGCCTCCGTGTGCGTCGGGGGCCGCGCGGCTATACCTCTCGCCCACTGGCGGTGTGGTTGCGGCGGGCAGCTATATGGATCTGGACATCATGTTCGACTCCGGAGGGGTCCCCATCGGCGCGTTGATGTTTGATGTGGTTCAGCAAAGCGGCGCCGCGGCAACGCTTGAAGCCGTATATGGCGTACTTCTTCCTGTGCAGAGCGGATTCGACACCGATGCGGAAATAATCGGAATTGCAACCATCCGCGTCGTGGCAGTCAACGCGGAACGGATCGATTCGCCTCAGGCTCAATTTCGCGCCGGCATTTTGCGCCTGCGTGCGCCGACCAATGCTGCCTCGATATGTGCATGGAGCTTAACAAACGTACATGTGGTCGGCACCGTAGCCTACACAACCAACCTGGAGGCGCATTGTCTGCCCGTTGACGTGGAGGCGGAACTGTGCGTCCGGAACGTAGTCGCGGGCTGGGAGGGTATCGTGTCGTTTGACTGTTTACCCCCATCCGCGTCCTCCGGGCGCATCTTCCCTGCCGCCCTCGAGGTGCGGGGTGCCCCCGCGCCGGTCAAAGCCATCGACATCTCGATCGTGCCGGCATCGTATTCCCTCCGTCTGGTCGAAGTGAACGGAACCGACCCGTTGCTGCCGCCTGCGGGGGACCCGCTTTCCGGACTTGGTGCGCATTTTATCGCCACGCCCTCGCCTCATTCCGCCCGTCGCGATGGTGCCCAGCGGATTGCGACTATCTGGAGCGAAGTGTGCGGGGCGGAGGGAGTAGGCCGCCTTGGCGCTCAGCCTCAGGCGCTGTGGTTTGGTTCCGGGTACGCCATGCAGCCGCTGAGTTGCGCTGCGGCGACAGGCGCGGTTGTGCTGCTTCCGGCGGTCGATCTTTCGGCCGTGGCAGGCAGTGTGCGCGCCACGAACGTGGTCACGAATTCGATCGTCACAGTCCCCGTGACTGCGTGGTTGGCGCCGGATCAGCGACCGTCTCTCTTGCTTGGCCGCATTTCCTGCTCAAGTGATGTGGCCGTTCCTCATGAGTTGCGGACGGAGGATACTCAGCGCCTCTGGCGGATCTCGTCTCCGACCAACGCTTACGATTCCGGTAATATCTGGTTTGGACTGTCCGATCAGTCACCCGGGCCTGGCGGGGTCAGCGTGACGAATCTCCTGGTTCGCTGGAGCATCACGACAAACCTGCTTGCAGGCAGTTTTATGAGCGTTGAAATCGAAGACGCCGCTACGGGTCTGGGTCTCAATGTGGCTCCCATGTCTTCAGATTCCTGGACGAACCGGCAGTACTGGCTCGTGCGTGGAGTGCCTCGGGATCTGAATGCAAACGGCGTGCATGACTGGTATGAAGAGCACTTCGAGCTGGGCGACCTATTGCACGATACCGACGGCGACGGCCAATCTGATGGGCAGGAGTGGATCAATCTCACGCATCCCCGTGACAAGCTGAGCTACTTTCGCATTGTCGGTTTCGAACCTGTGTATACAGGTCAAATGCCGGGAGCCTGGCTTTCCTGGCCGTCCGTCGCCGACCGGAGTTACCACGTTATGCGCGGAACCTCGTTTTCTGACGGGCGAGTGACACAGGCCTTGTTCACCGTGTCGGCGACCGCCCCGACCAACAGGATCTGGATTCCGCTGACGAACAATGCGTCCGTCGAGCTGGGCGTGCGTGCCGCGCGATAAGACTCAGTAGGATGAACCGCCGCGGAAACGGGCATCCCTGCTTATGCTGTTGGCCCCTATGTAGAAAAAAGGGTGACTTCATTCCTTCTGGATTTCCAAGGTCTGGAAGAATGATCTCTGAGAACTTCCAAGCTTCGGGACTTCTCCCCGCGAGGTCGGGTGGAAACGAAAAAGGCTTGAATGATCGGGCTTTTGAAACTACCGATATCACTCCTTTTTCAACAACTGATCCGATCGAGAAAGAAATACGCACTATGACTTCAAAGACAGCAACTATTGTATGGACTGAAATTGATGAAGCACCGGCTCTGGCGTCCCATTCCTTCCTGCCCATGGTGCGGGCCTTGCTTAAGGGGACCGGTATTGAGATCGTGACGAAGGATATTTCCCTGGCAGGCCGAATCATCGCCAATTTCCCGGACAACCTGCTCGAGGATCAGAAGATTCCGGACAACCTGGCTTATCTGGGAGATCTGACTCAGTCCCCGGACGCCAACATCATCAAGCTTCCCAACATCAGCGCGTCGATCCCCCAGTTGCAGGCCGCCATCGCGGAGTTGCAGGCCAGGGGCTTCGATGTGCCGGCGTATCCAGAAGAGCCGCAGAATGACGAAGAACGGGCGATCCAGAAACGCTATGCCAAGGTTCTAGGAAGTGCTGTGAATCCGGTGCTTCGTGAAGGCAACTCGGACCGGCGGGCGGCGGCTTCCGTGAAGCGGTTCGGCAAGCATCATCCGCACCGCATGATGAAGGATTGGCCCGAGAAGTCGAAGGCAAAGGTCGCGCACATGACTCACGGCGATTTCTACGGCAGTGAGAAATCCGTCACCATGGATGCGGCCACTGACGTGCGCATTGAGTTTGAGGGGGCAGATGGGGCGGTCACGGTATTGAAGGAGAAGTTCTCATTACAGGCCGGCGAGGTGATCGATGCCTCGGTGATGAACGTGCGGGCCTTGCGCGTCTTCTTCCAGGAGCAGATTGATGCGGCGCTCGCGGACGATGTGCTGTTGTCGCTGCACCTGAAGGCGACCATGATGAAGATCTCCGACCCGATCATCTTCGGGCACTGCGTTTCCGTTTTCTTCAAGGATGTCTTTGAGAGGCACGGTGCGGAACTGGCTGCGGTCGGCGCGAATCCGAACCTGGGGCTTGGCGATGTCCTCGCCAAGCTGAAGAAGCTCCCGGATGAGCAGCGTATTCAGATCGAGGCGGATATCAATGCGGTCTATGAAAAGCAGCCCGACCTGGCCATGGTCAACTCCAGCAAAGGAATCACCAACCTGCACGTGCCGAATGACATCATCGTCGACGCATCCATGCCAAACGTGGTTCGCGACGGTGGACGGATGTGGAACAAGAACGACGAACTGCAGGACTGCATTGCCGTGGTGCCGGACCGTTGCTACGCGACGATGTACCGTGAGATCGTCGAAGATTGCCAACGTTATGGTCAGTTTGATCCCGCCACGATGGGCAGTGTGTCCAATGTCGGTCTGATGGCTCAGAAGGCGGAGGAATACGGGTCACACGACAAGACTTTCGAAGCGCCCGGTGCCGGCACGATCCGCGTTGTCGATTCCAAGGGGTCGGCTGTTCTCGATCAGGCTGTCGAAGCGGGCGACATCTTCCGCATGTGCCAGGCCAAGGATGGAGCGATCCGTGACTGGGTGAAGCTGGCCGTCTCGCGAGTTAGGGCAAGCGGGTCGCCGGCTGTATTCTGGCTGGACGAGAACCGGGCACATGACCGGCAGATCATCGCGAAAGTGAAGCAGTACCTGCCCGAATATGACACCAAGGGTATGGAGATTCACATCATGCCGCCACCGGAGGCGATGGCTTTCTCATTGGAGCGCATTCGCCGGGGCGAGGATACCATCTCCGTCACTGGTAACGTTCTGCGTGACTACCTGACCGACCTCTTCCCGATTCTGGAACTCGGCACCAGCGCCAAGATGCTCTCGATCGTGCCGTTGATGAAGGGCGGGGGACTTTTTGAAACCGGTGCCGGGGGTTCCGCGCCAAAGCATGTGCAGCAATTCCTTAGTGAAGGGCACCTGCGGTGGGACTCGCTGGGAGAGTTCTGCGCCCTGGTTCCCTCCCTGGAGCTGATCGCGGAGAAGACCGGGAATGCGAAAGCCTCGGTTCTGGCTGCGGCGTTGGATGCCGCCGTGGAGCAGTATCTGGAGAATAGGAAATCACCCTCACGCAAGGTGAACGAGCTGGATGCCCGGGGCAGCCACTTCTACCTCGTCCTCTACTGGATGCAGGCCCTGGCCGCCCAGACGGAGGATTTGGACCTGCAGACCCGGTTTGCCGAGGCGGCGAAGCAGTTGGCCGCCCACGCGGAGACGATTGATGCCGAATTGCTGGCCGCCCAGGGCGGCAAAGTGGACATCGGCGGTTACTTCAAGCCGGATCCGGTGATGACAGAAAGAGCCATGAGGCCCAGCGAAACATTGAATGCGATCATCAATTCGCTTTAATGTGTAAGTCATGAGTGACTTCAGCACTTCCGAAAAAGTCGTTGATCTCGATGTCCTCCTTGCGTTGCGCCCGATGCTGGCGAAACAGGGAAAGCAGGTCGTATTCACCAACGGCTGTTTCGATATTCTTCACGTTGGTCATGTCACCTACCTCGAGTTTGCCAGGGCCCAGGGAGATGTCCTGGTGGTTGGTCTGAACTCGGATGCATCCGTGAAACGGAATAAGGCCGATAAGGATTCGAACAGGCCGATCAATTCCCATGAAGACCGCGCCCGTGTTCTGGCAGCACTGGAGTGCGTCGACTACGTCGTATTGTTCGATGAAGACGAGCCGAAGGAACTTATCGGGGAATTGATTCCCGATGTGCTCGTCAAGGGCGCGGACTGGGCACACTACGTAAGCGGCCGTGAGGTCGTCGAAGAGAATGGCGGAAGAGTCGTGCTGGCCAAGATGGTTAAAGGTCGGTCGACCACGAACGTCATAGAGAAGATTATGAAAGCGTACGGAGCACAAGAGTGAGTGCGAGGTACATAGTCACAGGTGGAGCGGGGTTTATTGGATGTAACATAGCGCGCGCCTTGAACGATCGCGGGTGCGATGACGTACTCGTTGTCGATCATCTGGGCGATAGCGAGAAATGGAAAAACCTGGAGGCGATCCGTTACGAGGACTACATCGATAAAGTCGACTTCCGTGAGATGATTCGTAGCGGAAGCGTTCCGAAAGTCGAAGCTGTCATCCATATGGGCGCCTGCAGTTCGACCACCGAGACCGATGCCGATTACCTGGCAGACAACAACTATCGCTACACTCGTGATCTCTGCGAATGGTGTATCGAGAGGGGCATCCGTTTCGTCTACGCATCCAGCGCGGCAACCTACGGCGACGGGGCTCTTGGCTACTCCGATAATGATAAGGCAACGCCCACGCTGCGCCCGCTGAACATGTACGGCTATTCAAAGCACATGTTTGATCTTTGGGCCCTGAAGAAAGGCGCACTCAAAGATATCGTCGGTCTGAAGTACTTCAATGTCTATGGTCCGTTTGAATCACATAAAGGTGACATGCGCTCTGTGGTTCACAAATCTTACGGTCAGATCAGCGAGACCGGAAAGGTCAGGCTCTTTAAGTCCTATAAGGACGAGTACGCGGACGGCGCGCAGGTCAGGGACTTCATCTATGTGAAAGATGCCGTCGATGTGACGCTGTTCTTTGCCGATCATCCCGAGGTCTCGGGGCTCTACAACTGCGGAACAGGCGAAGCTCGGACCTGGATAGATCTTGTGCGTTCCGTCTTCAACGCCATGAATATCGAGCCTGCGATCGAGTTCATTGAAATGCCCGAACACCTGAAATCAAAATACCAGTACTTCACAGAAGCGGAAATGCGCAAACTCCGGGCTGCGGGCTATCACAAGGAATTCACTTCTCTTGAAGCCGGCGTGAGTGACTACGTGCGCAACCATCTCGCTGCAGGCCGGTGACTCCCGCTACTCTCGTTCAAGCATCTGCTTTCGATAGTCGTCGTTCTTGATCAGCTTCTTCAGTTCCGCGATCTGACCGTCTGACAGAAAGCGCGGAGAGCCCACTGCTGATGCCGCCACGAGTGACTTCGCCGCGTCCTCCACGATACAGCACCGGAAAAAAGCTTCCCTCATCGATTTCCCAAGACAGACGACGCCGTGGTTCTGAAGAAGAATCGTATCATGATCGAGAGACGCCTTTGCGACGGCGTCCGCCAGTTGTTGTGTCGAGGTGAGAAGGTAGGGAAGGGTAATTACGTCGCCGAGATCCGCAACCACCTCCGGAAACATCGGGCGGAATTCACAGTCCGAGGAAATCACGCCGCAAGCGAAGGGAGAGTGCGTGTGGAATACGGCCTGCACATCCTCTCGGCTCCTGTAGATGGCCAGATGCATCGGCAACTCGGATGTAGGGCCGAATCTGCCTTCAGTCTGCTCTCCGGAGTCAACATCTACGCGGCAGAGCGTTTCGGAACTCAGCTCATCAAGAGCCAGTCCCGTTGGTTTGATCCAAATGTGCGCGCCATCTCGGGCGCTGATGTTGCCGCCGGCCCCGGCCGACAGACCTCGCTTCATGATTCGGCGTCCGAATCTGCACAGTTCTTTCTTGACAGATTTCATGGTCTTCAGAGATCGCGAGTCCGGAAGTCTTTCCCGCATCCACTCGCTGAACTCTAGCACGGACAGTCTACGGTCCTCAATATCCACATTTCGTTGGAGTTCGTGCGGTCGAAGAGAGTCGTCAGAAGACCGAAAGTGCCATGGACTGATAACGGAGGTAAAAACACCAAAAAAAACTTAAAAGTAGGTTGACACTCTTTGGCATTTAAGTAAAGTCTGCCCGCTTAAAGTCCAGAAGCGCACAGTGCGCGGACGCAGAAGGCATAAATACGTGTAGAGCAGGACGCTTCTCGTAATCTCATTGATCCATTACGGAGAGTGAGAGAGGGGAAGTAGTTTTTTTGTGTCTTTTCGAAGCGTGGCGCTGAGAACTTTATGGTGTGAGTTGGGGCGGTTGTTCCGCGGGGCGTGGGCAGTATTTTGGAGTGGCCCACGTAGCTCAGTTGGTAGAGCACATCCTTGGTAAGGATGAGGTCAGCGGTTCAAACCCGCTCGTGGGCTCCAGGTAAAAATCGAAATCAGAAATAAAGGCGGATTCGCATTTAGGACGAGGCGAGGAGGAATCCCATGGCAAAAGATAAATTCGAACGCACAAAGCCGCATGTTAACGTTGGTACGATTGGTCACGTTGACCATGGTAAGACGACGTTGACGGCTGCTATCACCAAGGTCCAGGGCGACAAAGGTCTGGCCACGTACGTCGCGTATGACGAAGTGGCGAAAGCTTCTGAATCCCAGGGTCGTCGCGATGCAACGAAGATTCTAACGATCGCGACCTCACACGTTGAGTACGAGTCGGCAAACCGTCACTATGCTCACGTTGACTGTCCCGGTCATGCGGACTACGTCAAAAACATGATCACGGGCGCCGCTCAGATGGACGGTGCCATTCTCGTGGTCAGTGCTGCCGACGGACCGATGCCGCAAACCCGTGAGCACATTCTTCTGGCTCGTCAGGTCGGCGTGCCGGCGATCGTGGTCTTCCTCAATAAGGTTGACACGGTTGACGATCCGGAATTGCTCGATCTCGTTGAGCTTGAAGTCCGTGAATTGCTCAACAAGTATGATTTCCCCGGTGACGACACGCCGATCATTCGCGGTTCAGCTTTGAACGCGATCAACGCTCCTTCTCCGGATGATGCGGATGCCGCATGTATCCAGGAGCTCATGGATGCGATCGACTCATTCGTACCCGAACCCGTTCGGGATGTGGATCAGCCCTTCCTGATGCCTATTGAAGACGTGTTCTCCATCGAGGGTCGCGGAACCGTAGTGACAGGTCGTATTGAGCGTGGACGCATCAAAGTCGGTGAAGAAATCGCAATCGTCGGTCTTCGCGATACGGTGAAGACGACCTGCACAGGCGTTGAGATGTTTCGCAAGCTACTTGATGAAGGTCAGGCCGGCGACAACATCGGCGCTCTGCTTCGCGGAACGAAGAAGGATGATGTAGAGCGTGGTCAGGTCCTGGCGAAGCCGGGCTCCATCACGCCTCACACGACGTTCAAGGCAGAAGTCTACGTCCTCAGCAA
>JAHIZV010000147.1 GCA_018814445.1 Verrucomicrobiota bacterium
CCTCCCTCTGCGCCTTTGCGTCTTTGCGTGAGATGAGATAAAGTGATGGCCGAGAAAGGGACCAGACTAATGAACTTCATCGATCTTCTCTCAGGATTGTACGTAGCCTTCGGATTCAAGCGTGGTCTGCGGCGGGGACTTGGCCGTGAGGTCTATCGGCTTGTTAACATGGGTATCGTGATGTTGTCGGGTGTCGGGCTGTCCAAATGGATCGGAAAAGGTGTCGGCGCTGTAGTGGGTTTGAAGGGCGAGACCTCCGGTGTCACGGGCTTTCTTCTGACGGTCGTTGCAACGCTGGTGATCCTCGGTCTGATCCGGAACAGGCTGCGACTGCTGATCGAGGCGAAGTTCGGTACACACGGCGGAACGATGGCCGGCGTGATTGCCGGCGTCCGGGCGTTCTGTCTGGCTATTCTGGTAATTGCCGGAATGATTGTTGCACCAATCGGTGCTATCAATAAGCCGGTGGAGAAGGGCTCCTTTCTCGGTAAGACCGTGGGCATTTTCGTTGGAGATTAATTGATCACGCGAAGACGACAAGGGGTGGCGATTGGGCGACTCTAAACGAACTTTGCGCCTTTGCGACTTGGCGTGAGATCTATTCTTCTACTGGGATTCGAATGTCGGAAGAAATCTTTGATCTGGTTAACGAATCGGGGAAGGTTATCGGCCAGGCCCCGCGCAGTGAATGTCATGGCAATCCCGAGCTGATTCATCAAGTGGTTCACATCCTCGTGCGCGATGAAGCCGGACGGCTGTTCCTGCAGAAACGTGCTTTGAACAAGGATATCCAACCCGGCAAATGGGATACGTCCGTCGGGGGACATTTCCGGCCGGGCGAAGAACCGATCGGGGCCGCACGCCGTGAAATGCTTGAAGAACTCGGTGTCGAGCCGGCAAATCTGATCTTTGCCTATAAGTACCTCTGGCGTTCTCCCGTAGAGACGGAGCTGGTGCGGACCTTCACAACGGTTCATGGGGGTCCGTTCGCTCTTCAGCGTGAGGAAATCGATGAAGGTCGTTTCTGGTCTTTTGAAGAGATTGAGGCCAACCTTGGAGAGGGCATCTTCACGCCGAACTTCGAAGTCGAGTTCAAGAAGCTGGCAAACTGGTTGCGGTCTTCAGCGAGAGAGTCCACTGGATGATTCTTTCTATTACCCGGATCCAGGGCAAGATTCATATTCTGCGTGCAAAAGATTGTCGAGAAAGGCGGCCAATGTGAATGACGGGCGGACGATTGCGTACTTCTCCATGGAGATAGGCTTCAGGGCCGACACTCCCACCTACAGCGGCGGTCTGGGTGTGTTGGCCGGAGACACACTCCGCTCGGCGGCCGACATGCGCGTACCCATGGTTGCCGTCACGCTGATTCACCGCAAGGGGTACTTCTTTCAGCATCTTGATCAAAGCGGTCACCAGACGGAGGAAGCTGTGCGCTGGAAGGTCGAGGACGTGCTGCAGCCTGTCGACGTTCGCGTGAATGTCAGCATTGAAGGCCGGACCGTGGTGTTGAGGGCGTGGAGGTACGATGTGATAGGCCGGGGGGATTTCCGTGTGCCGATATTCCTGCTCGATTCGGACCTGCCGGAGAATTCCACGCAGGACCGCGCGCTCACTGATGTCCTGTACGGCGGCGACAATCGCTACCGCCTCAGCCAGGAAATTCTGCTTGGCATCGGCGGCGTACGGATCCTCCGCGCGCTGGGCTTCGACACCATTGATAGGTTTCATATGAACGAGGGGCATTCCAGCCTGCTGACACTGGAACTACTTGATGAGCAGGTCCGCTCGCGGGGAGGCGGGGCTGTTACCGAGGAGGACATTGCTGATGTAAGGCGCTGTTGCGTATTCACCACCCACACTCCCGTGCCGGCTGGTCAGGACCGTTTTCCTCTCGATCTGGTGGGCCAGGTACTTGGCCCGTCGCTCATCCACGAGATGCAGCAGGTGTTCTGTTGCGAAGGCGAGTTGAATATGACGTATCTGGCTCTCAACCTGAGCCACTATATCAACGGTGTGGCCAAGAAACACGGCGATGTCGCCCGTCACATGTTTGCGGAGTACAAGATCGATGCGATTACCAACGGGGTACATGCGTCCACATGGGCATCTCCATCTTTCGTCCGCTTGTTTGACGCGCACATCGAAGGGTGGCGCGACGATAACTTCAGCCTCCGCTATGCCTTGAGCATCCCGCCGGAAGAGGTGTGGAAGGCCCATCTGGAGGAGAAGAAGAGACTGCAGGATGAAGTCAATCGTCAGACCGGTGCCGGGATGGCGCTGGACCGGCTGACGCTGGGCTTTGGCCGCCGGGCCGCCACCTATAAGCGAGCTGATCTGCTCTTTCGTGATCTGGATCGCCTGCGTGCGATCTCCCGCAACGCGGGACCGATCCAAATCGTGTTCGCGGGAAAGGCGCATCCACGTGACGAGGAAGGCAAACGTGTGATTGAGGCCGTTTACCGGGCCGCAGAGCAGCTCAGGGGAGACATTTCCATCGCCTACCTTGGCAACTATGATATGAATATGGGAGGTCTGCTCACCGCCGGAGTGGATGTCTGGCTCAACACGCCTCGCTCTCCCATGGAGGCCTCGGGCACCAGCGGCATGAAGGCCGCGCTCAACGGCGTGCCTTCGTTGAGTATCCTGGATGGATGGTGGATCGAAGGATGTATAGAGGGAGTAACAGGATGGGCGATAGAAGGAACGGCGGCGGATGACGCCGCGGACGCCGACTCTCTCTATCGCAAGCTGGAAGGATCTGTCATCCCGGCCTTCTACAATCAGCAGGATGCATTCATCTCCATCATGCGTCACGCTATCGCCCTGAATGGATCCTTTTTCAACACGCAGAGAATGCTGCAGCAATATGTGTTGAAAGCGTATTTCGAGTGAACGCAGAAGAAACCATGCCACGAATCGTCATACTCGGCGGCGGTTACGCGGGGGTGTCAGTGGCCGTGCGCATGGCCCGGAGCGCGGCAAAGGTAACGTTGGTTAACAAGCATTTGTATCATCACCTTACGACACTGCTTCATCAGCCGGCGGTCGGCCGCCGCGGCTATACTGACATGTCCGTTCCATTGCGCGATGTGCTGCCCGACTCCGTGGATCTACAGCGCGGATGGGTGACGTCTATTGACCGTGAGCGGAAGTCCGTGAGTATCCGCACCCGACGGGGACCGGTCGCTCTGCCTTACGACATTCTGGTCATTGCTCTCGGTTGGGAGCCGCAGTTCTACAACATCCCGGGCTTGAGCGAGCATGCGCTGACGCTGCAGAATCTCAATTCCTCCCGCCTCACAAAAGACAGGATTGATGAGGCCCTGATTGCCTTTGACGAAAACCCCGCGGAAACGTGTTGAGTGTTGGACGTCGCTTCGACCTATCGGGTCTTGTACTTCGAGTTCCTGAGTTTATGATGTGGATCCAATGGTTGACTCCGGGCATGATGATGCACATCCTGATCCCCCGTCTGCGGTGAATCTCAAGACCGCGACAATGCGGGCGATTCTCTGCTGTCTGGCCGTGCTTCTGTTCCTGAACGTCTTTCCGCGGGCATATCCCCTGGCGACAGTTCCATTTCTGAGATCTGTAGTGCGAGGTGGCCCGGACTCGTACAGTCTGCGATCGGTTGATGTGAACTCCTCGGAGATGATCATCATGGGTTCAAGCTCCGTGTTGAAAAACATTACCCTCTCGGATGGGGAGCCCGCGCCGCTGTTTGAGTACGAGACGAAGTTCGGCCTGCAGAATGCGCACATCTATCCCGCTCTCATCTTCAGCCTTCTTGCCGCATGGCCCTTGACGGCGCGGGGTAAGCTGATCGGACTGCTGTGCTCCGTGCCGCTGGTCCTGCTCATGGGGGCCGTCGATGCGTACGTGGCCATGCTTTGGGTGGGGAACGGCATGGCGAGCAGAGTGTGGATAATGATTCAGTCACGCGTTCCCGCGACGCCGGAGAATCTGGTTGCGTTCAAAGCCATCAAGCAGAACCTGGCTTATCTCCAGCATATGATGTCCTTCCTCAGCAGTGGCGGAAGGGCTTTTCTCGGAAGCCTCGGTTTTCTCTTCTCCCTGGCTGCGGCTCTCGCAGTTGAGAACGTCTTATCCCGCCTTCGGGGATGAATGTCCTGATACCCGCAGGCCGCGTTCTGACCAGAAGATGAAGAATGCCCCCGCGAAAAGCACAAACAGCACCTGCCACAGGGAGAGATGAAAGAACTGGAACCAGTCCTTCCGGTATTTCGCCACGTAGAAAAGGCTGGTCAACCGGATCAAATTCAATCCGTAAACGAGCGCTATACCCCATAGTATTCCCGAAAGCTTGTGTTTCCAGCGGAGGGGAGAGGCGACAAAAGCGGAAACGAGCAGCAGGAGAGCATCTGTTCCGTCACAACCTTTCATGATCTCAATGGTTATATCGCCGGAGACGATGGCTGCGTCTTCGGCGGAGACGGTATCTCTTCCGGAAAGAGCGTTGACCACCGTGCAGGCGGTCCGGGCCTGAAGCACATGCGGAAGTGGGGTGGATCCCGAGGTGAGGCGAAGATACAGAGCCTGAAGCACCAGAAAAGTAATGGCGAACTTCACGATAAACAAGAGGACCAATCGGGCGGCCCTGCGGCGCGGGACCTGGGAAGCCTGCCTTCTTCGGAGGTGAAGAGCGGAGTCCACTCGCTACCTCTCCCGGGAAACAGCCGGCACGGCCTCAAATTGCCGGCTGACCGCGGAAAAGCATCCCCAGCCGACCAGTATAGCGCCAAGTGCAATGAAGCCCCATTCAGTCAGTGTCGGGACCTCCAGGGCCGTTGCAGAATTCGCGGTCGAAGTTGTCCGCGGAGAAGAAGAAGAAGGTACGACATCCAACTCGGCAAAACCGAATCCATCGGCAGCGGGAAGGTTCGTGACGGCAGACTCCCCGTAATAGGTCGAACCCGCCGTCGTGGACGCGTTCCAGAAGCGAATATAGACTTTGTCGCCAACAAGAGAGTCGTCAAAAAGCATTCCGCTCTGCGAGAACTTACCCGAATTCGTCGTCGACCGGCCCGCGTCGACATGCGTTGGATTACTCGCGGCCGAGAGAAGGGTGTCATCGCCTCCCGGAGAGAGGTCGCCGGCGGGAGGATCTATGGTTTCATTGGCGCCGGCATGAATGAGCTGAATGAGATCGCCGGCACTTGATGTGCCTTCCAGCGGCGTTGAATCGTCACTGTCCAGTAAAGCATACGTATTATAGAGAGTCAGGTCGACATTGGCCGCATAGAGTGCGGATGCCGCGAGGATAGCGAGTATGATACATGCAGGTAATCTCATGGAATAGTGGCCTCCACCCGGTAAAAGACCCTGACTTCCGACGGCGGATTCGGGTCGGAGAGAATGATGCTCTGCGGAGACGTAAGCAAAGCTGTGGAGGCGACGGACTCCCATTCCACAGTTGCGTCGTTAAGATCGTTTGTCGTGCGAAGCAGGTTGTACGCGCGTCCGGCGCGTCCGTCGAATTCGACTTGTCCAACTGCGGTGAAAACCTGGGCCGAAAGGAAATCATCGCCGTCGTCAGCATTCGTATTCGCCAGCAATTCCTCAAAATCCGTCGCGCCGTCGCCATCCGTGTCAGAGTTCTTCAGGTCTACTCCTATCGGTATGCCCGTCACCCAGAGCCCCAGTTCGGCGATATCCATCACAGCGCCCTTTTGAATCTGGAACGCGGCCGACTGGCCCCAGTGGGTTGCGTTCGAGAGGGTGGGTGCGTCGAACACGCGGGCGTAGACGCGTTGGTAGGACGGTGGAGGAGGATGAAACGAAGTGGAAAAGCGCCCGCTCTTGACGAGATTAGGTGCTATTCCCTGACCGATGACGGTCTCGTCGAATAGAATATCGTCGCCGCCTACCGAGCCGTCTGCGTCAGGAAGATCCGGCACGCCGTTGTCGCCTACACGAATGATCTGGACAAGCGAGCCTTCCACGTACGCCATGCCGAAGTTGGGCGCCGAGGGGTTGCTTCCAGGGAGAATGGCGCCGCCGGCATCTACGACAGGCGTTGAACACATCACGTCGAGAGGGCGCCCCACATCCTGCGCCAGCGCCCGAGTTGCGGGAACGCACAGTGTGACGGCCGATGCAAGAATCGCGGCGGCACATCCGGATAGCTGGATCTTGAACTTATTCATTGAGGGTGTAGGGGAGAGGGTTTGTCCAGGTCATGGAAGATCCTGCTCGTCTTCGAATGAGGAAAGACTCGCCGGCGCTGATAACTGGATTGGTTTCGTTTGCGTTGGTGTCTCTCCATACGTCAAACAGCGTGTCGTACCAGATCTTCACATTGAAAGTGTCCGAGTCAGGATCATATAGCAGGATATTGTCCGATTCGACAAAACTCTCGCCGCCCTGGAACCCGCTTGCGATCAGGCCCATATTGGTGATGGATAGTTGTACGGGAAACGCGGAAGCCACAACCGAGTAAGAGCCGTTGCCTGCGACGGTCTGCCTGTTCTCCGCGGCGGGGACGACGCCGGCCAGGACAAGACTGAGCGGTCCCTCATTTGTTCTGAGGGTGATGATGATTCCCTTCGCGCTGTCGACCGGGACATCCGACGCATCAGTGAAAGAATCACCCCGTCGCCAACCCTCGAAGCCGGAGGCGCTGGAAAGCCAGAAACGATTCGTCAGCGTCTGTGCGTTCTGATTCCAGACATCGACTGCTGTCGCCAGACCTTCAGTGGCGGCGGGTGGAAGCTGGTTGGTCCCCAGAACGGAGACCAGGGTTGAAGGGTTGTTGGTAAAGGGTATGCCGACCAAGTTTCTGCCGTCGCGCAGCGACACCTTCTTGATGCCTACAGGCGTCGCGTAGACTGTCTGAGCGGCAACGTTACCCGCGATATGCAGACAGACTGCTGTAGAAACAACTATAGCAACGACCTTCCCCACGGTTTTCCTCGCGTTACAAGTCACAACAGAAAATCCAACAAATGCGCTACTACCGAACATGATACGACGAAAACACAAACAAGTAAAGACTACCATACTAAATAATAGTATAAGAACAACCAGTATTGTAAGTAATAATATGGGCCGATTCAACAGCCAGCTGCCATCTGGCGTCTTGTCCGGTGAGCGTACATTCATGACAGGGCGTTAGATATGCCGGACTGAATATACGTAAAGTAAACGGATATGCCCGAAATAGGGCCCGTTTTCCTCCTACGATACGCTGCCGGGATTGACGTGGAGACCCGGATTGTCGCTCTTTCTGTCGAACATGATCGCGCGGGGATTGAGCTTCTTCCCATCGAGGGCAGACAGCAGGCCCAACGCGCGGTGCGCTTCGAGGAGTTCGATGGTCATCTCGCGAATCTGGTCGAGCGTGCACGACATGGCGGTCAACGGATCCAGGGTCATGGCCTGGAATACTCTCTCCGGATCGCGTTCCTGCACAACCCGAACGGCCAGTTCCTGCACGGCGATCTGAGCGCGGTTTATCGCGGCGAGATGAGGGGGCAGGTCTCCGTACGGAACGGGATGGAAACCCTTCGCGAGTATCCTCTCGGCGATTTGCCGGGCATAGTCCAGCCGGCGGGGTTTGATGTCGACGAGCGCGAAGTGACAGTCCGACATGCTTTCATACGTAAGAATGTCCGCGGTCAGTCTGCTTGAGAAGACCAGGCTCCCTGCTCCAATGATAACGACCTTTGGCAGGGCTTTAACTTACACGATCCGGTCGACGAGTTCCGCATCCTTCAGGAAACGATTGAGATTGTTCAGGAAGTGTTGGACGAGGGCCCGCTTTTCTTCGGCGAATCCCCCGGCGACGTGCGGAGTCATGAAGCAGTTCGGTTCCGTCCAGAGCGGGTGGTCTTCCGGCAGCGGCTCGGGATCGGTTACATCCAGCCAGGTTGATGCGAGACGTCCTGAACGCAAAGAGTCAAGCAGGGCCGTCTGATCAACCGTGGCGCCCCGCCCGATGTTGTAGAAGACGGTGCCGGGCTTCATGGCCCTGAAACGCGCGGTATCAAAGAAGCCCTGGGTCTCGCTGCTGTCAGGAAGGATGTTTATGACGTGGTCTACTTGCGATCTGAGTGTCTCCTCCAGTTGACCGACAGTGATGACGGGGACGCCTTCATCTCCCCTGGGGAATCTGCGGCAGGCAATGATCTTCATTTGAAACGGGCTTAACAGTTCGGTCAGCCGTGAATGCCGCTGACTTAAGACCACGACATGCCTTACGGCATTGACTACAAACAATGCGAACTTCATCCATTGTTTGTAGTTAAGCCCGTCAGGGCTGTGCCTTTCTTTGCCTGGCGCATCCGAAAGTGGTCTTAAGTCAGCG
>JAHIZV010000148.1 GCA_018814445.1 Verrucomicrobiota bacterium
CCCGAAACCCGAAACCCGAAACCCGAAACCCGAAACCCGAAACCCGAAACCCGAAACCTCCCACATGGCAAAGAAGAGCAATTCCGGGCCAAATCCCGCTAGAATAGCAGTGGCGATCCGCGGTGCGGTTCAAGGCGTTGGCTTTCGTCCGTTCATCTATCGTCTTGCGACGGAGATGAAACTTGCGGGTTGGGTCCGGAATTCGCCGCAGGGGGTACTCATCGATGTCGAGGGGAACGAGGACGACCTTCGCTGTTTTGTCGCACGTCTTCAGAGTGAATCTCCGGAGAGGTCTTTCATACAGAGCCTCGAAACGACCTGGCTGGATCCATGCGGCCACGCGGGATTTGAGATCAGGGAGAGCAACAGGGACGGCGAGCGCTTGTCCGTGGTCATGCCCGATATCGCCACGTGTTCGGACTGTCTGAGCGAGATATTCGATCCCGGCAATCGGAGATACCTTTACCCCTTCACAAACTGCACGCAATGCGGCCCGCGCTACAGCATCATCCGGGACCTTCCCTACGACAGGCGGAACACGACGATGCGTGACTTCGTCATGTGCCCGGAATGTCAACGCGAGTACGAGGATCCCGTGAATCGCCGGTACCATGCACAGCCGAACGCCTGTCCCGTGTGCGGACCTTCCGTGTCGCTTTGTGACGGACAGGGGAATATTCTGGTCTGCGGGCAGGATGCTATAGAGGCGACGGCGAAGGCTGTCCTGAAAGGTCTCGTTGTCGCCGTGAAAGGTCTTGGCGGGTTCCATCTGGTGACAGACGCGACCAGCGACAAGGCCGTTCTTCTTCTGCGGGAGCGGAAGCATCGGGAAGAGAAGCCATTTGCCGTGATGTTCCCGGATCTCGCGTCCGTTGAAGCGGTCTGTGAAGTCGGTTCGGAGGAAAGAAGGCTGCTGCAGGCTCCGGAGTCACCGATCGTTCTGCTTCGCCGAAGGGCCGACGGAGCGCGGATTTCAGACGCGGTTGCCCCGGGCAATCCCTACCTGGGAGTTATGCTTCCATATACTCCTCTCCACCACATTCTGCTCCGCGAGGCGGGGCGGGCGATCGTGGCCACGAGTGGAAACGCCAGCGACGAACCCATATGTATCGATGAGGAAGAGGCGCTCAGTCGCCTGTCCGGGCTTGCCGATCTGTTCCTGCTTCACAATCGTCCGATAGAGCGTCACGCGGACGACTCAATCGTGCGCGTCATCGAGGGCCGCGAGATGGTTCTGAGAAGGGCGCGCGGTTACGCACCGCTTCCGCTTCCCGGAGGTGTCGGCGGTGAGATTATTCTTGCTGTAGGTGCTCATCTGAAAAATACCGTTGCTCTGACGGTCGGTGCCGATGTCGTTGTCAGTCAGCACATCGGCGATCTGGACAACGTGGAGGCCTACCGGGCGTTTGAAAAAGTGATTGAGGATCTGGAGAATCTCTACGGCGTTAATGTGGCGGGCGTCGCGGAAGACAAACATCCGGATTACCTGTCCACGAAGTACGCGCGCCGACGGGAAGGTTTTCACGAGTCGGTACAGCATCATCACGCGCATATTGCGGCGTGCATGGCCGAGAACCGGATCGAGGGCCCGGTCCTCGGCGTGGCGTGGGATGGCACCGGCTACGGTGAAGACGGAACGGTGTGGGGCGGGGAGTTCCTGGTCTGTGACAAAGCAGACTTCGACCGCGCGGCGCATTTCAGGACATTTCCTCTGCCCGGCGGTGAAGCCGCGGTCAAGGAGTCCCGCAGGTCGGCTCTGGGCCTTCTCTACGAGATGTCAGGCGGGGCGTGTGCCGATCTGCGCCGGGCTTGCACGGACGCGTTCTCGCGGGACGAATTGAAAACGCTGACAGGAATGATGAGTCGCCGGATCAATGCACCGTTCACGTCGAGCGTCGGGCGCCTGTTCGATGCCGTTTCATCGCTCGCGGGGATCAGACAGGTATGCACATTCGAGGGGCAGGCCGCGATGGAGCTGGAATTCGCAATGGGTGACTCGGTATCCGATGAAGCGTATCCGATGGCCTGGACTCGCGGCCGCAGGGGGCAAGAAGACCCCTGGACTATTGACTGGGAGGCCATGATTGCGGCGATCCTGGTCGACCTCGCACAAAACACCCCTACAGCATTGATCTCCCTGAAGTTTCATAATAGCCTTGCCGCAACTGTCGTTGAAGCGGCTCGTCGCTTGTCGTTGGGTCGCGTGGCATTGTCTGGAGGCTGTTTTCAAAATGCCTATTTGCTCACGCGTACGATCAGGGCGCTTCGCGCCGAGGGCTATCATGCCTATTGGCATCAGCGTGTGCCGCCTAACGACGGGGGGATATCGTTCGGACAGGCCGTTGTAGCGGCCCGCCGGAGAAAGGAATCGTAGCCGATGTGTCTGGCCATACCGGGATCCATAGAATCGATCACTTCTGAAGACGGAGTTTTCAGAAAGGGCAAAGTGAACTTTGCCGGTATCGTCAAGGAGGTCAGCCTGGCGTACGTTCCGGACGCGAACGTCGGAGACTACGTGATCGTTCACGCCGGTTTCGCTATCAGTATCCTCGATCAGGACGAGGCGAGAAGTGTTTTCGAACTGCTCGATCAGATGGCCGAGCAGAGCGATGTGGAAAGACAGTCAGCTTAAAAAGGCTGAACAAAACATGAAGGAGGCAGAAGGTGCGTAAGGTTATCAGTGTGGCGACGGCGTTTCTCATGATGGCGGGGGCCATGAATGCCCGCGCAGGCGCGAAGATTGAAATCAACGAAGATGCGTCTCTGGATATCGGATTTCGTATTCAGGCTCTTTACATCAACACCGGCAAAGATCTCGATGGAGACGGCCGCTATGATGATACTCAGGACTTCAAACTGCGGCGCGGACGTTTGCGTGTCGGCGCGACACTGAATGAACTGGTCAGCGCGTTTGTGCAGACAGAGGTCGGCAGCGGCACGGGAGACTCAGGTCAGGACGCGCGCATTATCGACGCCTATATCAAGTTCAACCCATGTCCATGGGGCCAGATCATCGTTGGTGAGAATATGGCTCCCGCAAGCAGACAGAACGTGACCTCATCCGGCGCGTTGATGGCCATTGACCGCCCCGGCATCAACTATAAGACGATCACATGGGGCGCGCGTTCCGTGGGTGTGTTCGCGAACAGCACGTACGGCGACAGCGACTCGGGTCTGCGCGGCGAAGTGGACGTCCGCGACATGGGCGTGACACTCTTCGGCAACCCCTCGTTTTCCGACGAACTGCATCTCAAGTACTATCTCGGCGTTTATGACGGTGTCCAGACCGCGGCGACCGACGAGGAACGCTACACGGGTCGCGTTCAGCTGAACATATTCGACGATGAATCCGCGTACTTCAACTCCTCCACGTATCTCGGCAAGAAGAAGACGATCGGCGTCGGCGCCTCGTACGATATGCAGGCGGACGTGGCCGAAGACGAGATGAAAGGCTTGGTCGACTACGCGTTCTATACCGCGGATGTCTTCGCTGAACTTCCCGTCGGCCCTGGAACCGTGACGTTTGAGGCGGCCTACGAGAACCTCGATCTCGATGGAGCAACCGCAGCGGATATCGATCAGGACATAGCGACAGCCGGGAAGGATTTCACCCGCTCGGAAGGCGACGGCTATTACGCTCAGGCTGGCTACTACGTCAATCAGTGGCAGCCGTGGATCGGATATGAAACGTGGAACAGCGAATCCTCCGACGGCAAGGGCAGCTTCGAGTCTTATCGCGTTGGTGTGACCTACTTCATTGAAGGGCAGAACGCGAATGTCAAATTGGGTTACGAGCGTTTCGAGGCGGATGCGGATATCGGATCG
>JAHIZV010000149.1 GCA_018814445.1 Verrucomicrobiota bacterium
CGGCCGGTATGAGCGGTGGTATCGCCTATGTTTACGATGAAACGGGCCGCTTCGACAACAACTGCAATCTCGAAATGGTGGACTTGGAGCTCATGTCTGCCCGCGAAGACATCGAAGAACTGCTCGCGCTGATAAAGAACCATCTCAAGTACACCGGAAGCCGCAAAGCAGCCTACATTCTGGACAATTGGGAACTCTGTCTCCCTCAGTTCATCAAGGTAATTCCGATGGAATACAAACGGGTTCTCGGGCTGTTGAAAAAAGACGACGAGGCCACGGAAAGGGAGGAGGTCGTCAATGAGTAGAGAGCGCGGCTTCCTCGAGTTTCAGCGTAGGGATCACGTGTACCGCCCGGCTGAAGAGCGGGTCCACGATTACAAGGCCGTTGAACTCCGCCTTCCCGATTCGGACTGTCATGAACAGGCCGCGCGGTGCATGAACTGCGGCATTCCTTTCTGCCAGGGCCCGACCGGCTGCCCGCTTGGAAACATCATCCCCGAGTTTAACGAGCATGTGTACTACGGACGCTGGAAAGAGGCGACGGATATTCTCCTGGAGACGAACACGTTTCCTGAATTCACCGGCCGCATCTGCCCGGCGCCCTGCGAGGGAGCATGCGTTCTGGGAATCAACAAGGATCCGGTGTCCATCTGCCAGATCGAACAGGCTATCGCGGAGAAGGGCTTCGAACGCGGGTATATCAAGCCTCGTCCGCCGGCGCATCGTTTTGACCAGCGGGTTGCCATCGTCGGCTCCGGCCCTGCCGGCCTCGCCGCTGCCGATGTCATCAACAGGGCCGGCTATCACGTCATTGTGTTTGAGAACGAGAAATACCCCGGCGGACTGCTCCGCTACGGCATTCCTGATTTCAAACTGGAGAAATGGGTCATTGAGCGGCGAATCGCGTTGATGGAAAAAGAAGGCGTGCGATTTGAAACCGGTGTAAAGGTCGGAGCGGATATGTCTTACCGCTACCTTCAGAATCGGTTCGATGCGGTCATTCTCACCGGGGGAGCTCAAATTCCCCGCGACCTGCCCGTCCCGGGGAGGGATCTCAACGGAATACACTTCGCCATGGACTTCCTGACTCAACAGAACAAACGGGTCACGGGAGAATGCGAGTCCTTTGATGAAGAGATCAGCGCCAAAAATAAGCACGTCGTAGTCATCGGCGGCGGCGATACCGGTTCCGACTGCGTCGGCACGTCAAACCGCCAGGGAGCAAAGAGCATCCTCCAGATTGAAATCATGCCTGAACCTCCCCCCACCCGATCCGCACAGACGCCCTGGCCCAACTGGCCTGTCATGCGGCGCGATTCCAGCAGTCACAAGGAAGGCTGCAAACGCGATTGGAGCGTTAACACGACTGAATTTGTCGGGAAGAACGGCCAGGTGAAAGAACTCAAGTGCGTTAAAGTCGAATGGCCCTTGCCCTCTCCGGGCGAACGCACCGGCCCGAGAGCAATCGAAGGTACTGAATTCACGCTGAAGGCTGATCTGGTCTTGCTGGCGATGGGTTTTGTCGGCCCGGGCGCAAGTGAGATCGCTGAGGAAATCGGTGTCGAGCGCGATCCCAGAGGATTCATAACCAAGGATGATAACTGGATGACCAATATCCCCGGCGTCTTTGTCGCGGGCGATATGAACCGGGGACCCTCCCTCGTCGTTCATGCTCTCGCCAACGGCAGAGACACCGGCAAGAGCGTCGCGAAGTGGCTCAGCGCTCGAAGAAACAGTTGACCGTCTGTTCTCGGGCGTTCGCTACGAAGGCAACGGGCCGGCAGATATCCCCCATCTTCCTCACGTCAATGACCCGCACTACGTCTTTCCACCGCTCTGCGGATGGAACAATATCAGGCAGCACACTCGGGCTTTCCATGAAGAACGCCCGGTTGAGGTAGTTGTCGCCCTGATCAGGAAATAGAGCGAGGTACAACATATCCATTTCTACGAGTTCGTTTAGGAAGTGCGTTCCAAGAGAAACATCCGGCACCAGCGTTTCGTGCATCGCGACGATCTCACATAGTATGGACGTATGACTGATCTGCACGAAGTTGACCGGGACACCGAGCTGGGGCGTGCTCGTGCCCCATCGGCCGGGACCGAGGAGCATCGTCGTTTGAGAGCCTTCGACGGCATTGATTTCCCCAAGCAGATTCGCCACCTCGTAGCGATCACCAGCCGGAAGTTTTCCATATTCCTCTGGAACAACATATACGAACCGGTCGACCACCGAATATCTGCTGTGACCGACCACGGCCCCGTGCGCCGAGATAATCCGGTCTTTCCTGGGTGCCTCAATTTTCGGGAGCTCGGTGGAATCTGTACCGTGAATCTGCAGCGGTCTGCACTGCACGATGTTAATCCTGTACGCCTCCTCGCTGATGAAATTGGCTGTGAACTCGATATCCACAGGATGATCGTAGCCGGTTGATATATCGCGCAGTATTTCACGCATGTCTTCCACGAACTTCGTATCCTTCAGCAACCGGTCAAACGTCAGCACTCTGTATCCCCCGCGTTGATCGCCCCGCTGAGTTTCTACCGAAGTGAACAAATCCAACGGCACGGCTTTCGACGCCTCGGACAGCAGCTTCTGGAAGTCACCGGTGACCAGTTGGTTCGCGCTAAGCGCCAGATAATCCACCTTGCGCTGTGCATACTGGACTATTTCGTCGAAGTTCGTTTCGGGTCGCTTTTCCGGGACATTCAGGGCGACGACCCGTGTGTAGTCATCGTCCGATCGATCAACGGCGCGAGTTCCGAGGCCGTATACGAGGCGGATGACCCCGGCTTCAGGATCAATCTCCTTGCTCCAGACATAGGGATTGAAAGAGAAACCGACACCGGCCATTTGCGGATAGAAGCTGTCGCCGTATGCTTCGCCGGACACGCGCATGATCAGCAGCGACATCTGTTCGTCCCGGTCCAGAATACCTTTCTGCGCACGGTATCGGAGGGCGCTCTCACTCATACTGCTCGCGTAGATCGTCTTGATCGCCGACACGAAGTCTTCCATGCGGCGGTGTCTCGGTCCCTGGTTAACGCAGAATACGCTCTGGTACTTACCCGCAAAAGCGTTGCCGAAGTTGTCTTCCAACAGGGAACTGGAACGCACGATAAACGATGACTGCCCGTAGTAATCCAGCACCTCTTCGAGCTGCCGAATAATGTAGTCGGGAAACGTTCCGGTCAGGATCCTTCTCCGCGCCTTCTCCGCGCCTTCAAGAAAGGTTGCCGGATCACGTTGTTTCTGCCTGTCAAACCACAACCCGTTCGTCACGAGAAACGTGTAGAACACGTCTGACCCTATGAAGAAGGAGTCGTGTGCTTCCAGTAGAGAAGCCAGCCTTTCGTTTCGCTTGAGAATTGCCCTGGCCAGAAGCATTCCGACGGCCTTTCCGCCGATCAGTCCCGTTCCGATCAACCTCTTCTTGATTTCCAGAATGTCCTCGAGCTTCATGAACTTCGAGATAAGCCTCAACATGCTCTCATCCCGCGACACGACCATCTGCGCAAGTCTTTCAAAGTGATCGCGGACATCTTCCGAACTGCAATCCGGACATATTCTTCCGGATACGCGCTGCTCGGCCTCGTTGAACGCACTCTCCCAGAATCCGAGAGACCGGTCAGAGTCGAGGCCGGACCACTGTGAAGACGTCAGAATCTCTGCGATTATCGCGCTGGAAGTAACAGGCACGAAATCATCACCCCGCCACGCATGCAGCATGTTCATAGTCGGCGAGTACCTCTGCTGCACTTTGATGGGGCGCACGTACAGAATGTCCTTGTGACTGTACGTATCCAGAAAGAGCTGTGTTGTGTTGGAGATCGGACCCAACGCATTCGGCGTGTGAAGATTCCGATAAAGAGCGAAGTACGTCACCGTCTCCAGATCGAAAAGATAAGGACACGTGAGCATGAAGAAGTTCCCAAGCATTTGGTCCGAACGCCATTCGACGGCCAGACCCGAAAGGCAGTCGAACACGTAGAACGCGCCCCAACCGGCCTCCGCAATGACGCCGTGAACCTGCGCCACAAACGTTTCGAAACCATCTTTGGGATTGATGTGGTGAATAGCCGCACCGAAATCGTCCGCAAGAAGTTGCTCGTGGTCGGCAAAGCGAAAGTAGATGAGTTTCTTCTCCGCTCTCAGAGCAGCTTCGCAATATGGCGTGACAAAAGCCCGGTAGTCATCGATGGAATCGATCTGCCAGACTATGTTGTCCCCCGCAAGTATCCCCCTCAATGCCGCGTCCAGCCCCTTGAGCCCCGTACTCAGTCCTTGAGTTGATACAGCCATCATCAATCCCCTCTCTATTCACGTTCAGCATACTCGCGCGCGACCAACCGGGCAACGGAGTATTAGGGTTTCAGGTTTCATTCAGACGATACCGGGATCTTACACTTCTTCCACTAAGCGTTGGGCGTTCGTTGTTGATAATTGAGATGTCTCCCATCCACCATGCTCCCAAAAGAAAGGGCGACGCCCACCTGCGGCGGGCGCCACCCAGTTCATCAAGCCTCACAAAGGAAGGTTAATTACACGAGGCCTTGATCAATCATCGAGTCTGCGACTTTGATGAATCCTGCAATATTGGCGCCCATCACCAGGTTGCCGGGCTGCCCGTATTCTTCGGCCGTTTCGAAACACGCCTTGTGAATCGAAATCATGATGTCATGCAGTTTCTGGTCCACTTCTTCCCGGGACCATGATATGCGCATGGAGTTCTGGGCCATTTCCAATCCGGACACGGCAACACCGCCGGCATTCGCCGCCTTGCCGGGACCGTAGAGAATCTTCTTCTCGATAAACTGCTCAACTGCAGCCGGAGTACTCGGCATGTTCGCGCCTTCAGAAATCACGTAGCACCCGTTCGCCAACAGCGTCTTTGCATCCTCTCCCGTGACTTCATTCTGCGTCGCGCTGGGGAACGCGCAGTCGCACTTAATACCCCAGGGCCTTTTCCCTTCCAGGTATTCAGCGGAGAACTGGTCGGCGTACTCCTTGATTCGGCCGCGGCGCACGTTCTTCAGATTCATGATCCACTGCAGTTTCTCCGTATCGATGCCGTTCTTGTCGTAGACCGTTCCGCCGGAATCAGAAAACGAGACGACTTTCGCGCCAAGTTCGAGAAGTTTCTCAGCCGTGTACTGCGCAACGTTGCCCGATCCGGACACCGTACACACCTTGCCCTCAAAACTCTCGCCGCGCGTCTTGAGCATTTCCCCGGCGAAGTAGACGGCGCCGTAACCGGTCGCTTCCGGACGAATCAGGGATCCACCCCAATTCAGAGCTTTGCCGGTCAGGACACCCACAAACTCGTTGCGAAGTCTCTTATACTGGCCGAACAGGTAGCCGATCTCGCGACCGCCTACGCCGATGTCACCGGCAGGAACATCTGTGTCGGCACCGATATGCCGCTGAAGTTCCGTCATGAAACTCTGGCAGAAGCGCATGACTTCGTTGTCAGACTTACCTTTGGGATCGAAGTCAGAACCGCCCTTTCCACCACCCATCGGCAGTGTCGTCAGCGAGTTCTTGAAAACCTGCTCAAATGCAAGGAACTTCAGAATACTTGCATTTACGCTCGGATGAAAACGAAGTCCGCCTTTGTACGGACCCAGCGCGCTGTTGAACTCAAAGCGAAAACCGCGGTTGACCTGAACCCTTCCCTTATCGTCAAACCACGGAACGCGGAACATGATCTGCCGCTCCGGCTCCGTCACACGCTCGAGGATGCATGCATCGACGTAATCCCTGCGGCGCTCAAACACGGGCTCCAACGACTCCAGAACTTCCCGCACGGCCTGCAGAAACTCCGGCTCGCCACCATTCCTCCGCTCAACAATCTCTATCGCTTTCGCCACATAACTCATGCCTTGTCTCCTCTATTCAGTGCTGTTGCAGAACCCCATCATTAACATATAACGGCAAAACCGTTACCGCTATGCTATCGAGAAGAATGCTACCGTAAACCATGGGTGACGACTTCTATCGGAATATTTGCTTTGTATATACGGTTATATTGCCGTATATATCTCCCGTCCTTCAGTCCTATACAATGACAACTGACCATGACCTGACAGTTCTATACGGCAAAGAAGAGCGGTAATGCCGTCCGGAGATATCAGTGGAAACACGCGCCGAGACCAGCAAACTCGCCATACTCAAGGTTCTGGCGTCCGAAACGGGTGCTGCCGGTGCCGCCCGCATTCGCGACCGTCTGCTTATGATGGGTATTCACCTTCAGCCGCGAACGATCCGCCACTATCTCCTTCAGTTGGATCGTGAGGGGCTCACCCATTGCGTGAGCAGGAGAAGCGGACGCGTAATTACCGAACTGGGGCGCAACGAGTTGTCAGGGTCGCATATAATCGAGCGCGTGGGTTTCGTGGCAGCACGCATCGACAATCTGAGCTACCAGATGTCCTTTGACTCTGAGAGTAACCGTGGAAGCGTCATCACTAATGTGGCGTTCATTAACAGCGCGCAGTTATCGCGAGCTCTGGAGAGCATGCGACTTGTCTTTGCCAGAAACCTTGCGGTCGGGAATCGTCTGGCTGTTGCGCGTCCGAACGAAACGCTGGGAGGAATGCGGGTGCCGGAAGGAAGAACTGCGCTTGGCACGGTCTGCAGCGTTACGGTCAACGGCATTCTCCTTTCGAAAGGAATACCGGTCACCTCTCGGTTTGGCGGGCTTCTTGAGATCCGTGATGGCGCCCCCGTGCGCTTTGTCCATCTGGTGGACTACAGAGGAACAACGACCGATCCGCTCCTGATCTTCATCAAAGCGGGCATGACTCGCGTGCGAGACTGTTCCCGACTGGGCTCCGGCCTCATCGGCGCCAGTTTCAGGGAAATCCCGTCGGCGGCAGCCGAAGAAGTGAGACGCCTTGAAAGAGAAATCAGAAAGTGCGGTCTGAGAGGCGTTCTGGCGATCGGATCTCCAAGTCAGCCATTGCTTGAGATCCCCGTGACTGAAGGTCATACGGGTATGATCGTAACCGGCGGGCTGAATCCGATTGCCGCGCTGCATGAAACGGGTTCAATGCCTGAGATACGCCCCATGGCAGCGCTCGAGGATTTTGGAAGATACCAACCCATCGAGACAATACGTCAGCAATACCGATAGCGTCGCGTCACGGCTGATGCGTGAAGGCGGAAAGAACGTCAGCAAGAGAATCGAGAACAGGAACACCGCACGTCGAGAGCTTGTCCCTGGAGTGGTTTCCTGCCGGAATGAGCCAGCATTCACAGCCTATCTCCTCGGCCACTTCGTGATCATGAACGGTGTCCCCTATTAGCAGCACCCGGGCAGGATCCACTCCGAGTTCCTCGATCCAGGCCCTCCCTATTTCGATCTTTCCAATCGCATAGTGGTCGGTCTGACCAAGAACGTTGATGAACATATTCCGAATCCCAAAATGGCGAAGCAACTCGTCAAGGGTTTGCTGTTTGTAGGCCGACAACACGGACTGGCTGATCCCCTGCCCCCGAATGGCCTTGAGAACGTCCAATGCGTGATTCTGAAGGCAGGCTTCGAGCCGGCGACGCTCGTAGTCATCTATGAACTCTGTTCCCAGCACCTCGAACGATTCCCTGCTGAAGTCGAAACCGACCTTGCGGTAGTACTCGATCACCGGAAAATCGAATATCTCCTGGTATTTTTCCGCTGTCAGAGGCTCCATATTCCTCCGGCGCAAGAGGCCATTCATGACGTCCAGACAAAGCCACGCGTCATTGAACAGAGTTCCGTTCCAATCCCATATTACGTGCAGGTATCTCATAGCGCTTGTAAACCTTCGTGCAAACAAATCGCCCACAGCATACAGGGCCAAGATCAAAGGGCATAATGAAAAGTTGTAATCCTCCCGCGGATCATAAAAATGGAATGTGGTTGGGAGAGCGTTGGCGGAGATGACGGACTCAAAGAAACAGAAGAATGGTGTGGACGCCGATAACCTTCTTCGCGAGAGCGAGGAGAAGTACAGAACTCTCGTGGAATCGTCACCCTTCGGCGTTCTTGTCATACAGGATGGCTGTGTCGTCTTCACCAATCAGGCTCTTGCACACATGATCGGCGTGAAGAACCCCGCTGACTATGTCGGAGGTGATGCCCTGGTTTTCGTGCCTGAGAACGAGAAACCGCGCCTGCGCGCGTTTATGGAGGCGCGAGTCGCGGGGGAAAGAGATGTGCCCACTCACTATGAATCGCGGCTCATGCGCGTCGACGGCTCCGAGTTCCCCGTGGAAATATCCACGGCGGTAATCACAATGAAGGGCCGGCCTGCCATTCAAGTGATTGTGAGCGATATGACGGATCGCGTCAGGGCTGAACAGTCGGAGCGGGAGGCCAGAAACTATCTGCAGACGATCGTGGAAACGTCACACGATGGAATTCTTGTTCTGGATAGTCTGGGTCACTTCGAATTCGCAAATGGCGCGTGTATCACCATCTTCGGCTGGCCGGAGAAAGAGATCATAGGCGAGCATTTCATTAAGGTGATAGCACCGGATCATCACGATTTCATCATGGCGCGATGGGATGAAGCTCAACGCGGGCAGGGAGGATCCTATGAGGTCGATATCGTCACGAAGGAGAATGAAAGGCGTCATCTGCTGGTCAGCCACAGGCATATGGAAGTCTCGGGCAAACGCAAATACTGCGTCTTTGTGAAGGATGTTTCTGATAGGAAGCGAATGGAGGAGGAAGTGCGCCTCGCCCAGAAGATGCAGGCTGTCGGACAGCTTGCGGGTGGAATCGCCCACGATTTCAATAACCTTCTTACCGCCGTAATGGGCTTCGGTCAGATCGCCTCAAAGAATATCGATGCGGAGAACCCGGTACAGGAGGATCTTGCGGAGATTCTGCTCGCTGCGGGAAGGGCGGAACAACTCACAGGCCAGTTGCTTGCGCTCGGGCGGAGACAGACAATGACGGTTGGACCCATTGACGTAAATGAAGTGATTCTCAATATGGATAAGCTTCTCCAGCAAGCCGTCGGAGGGAATGTAGAACTCGTCATCGAATTCGGTGAGGACGTATGGGCGGTGGAAGCGGATCCCGGCTATCTTGAGCAGGTGCTGCTTAATCTGGCAGTCAACGCCCGCGACGCGATGCCGGAAGGCGGGACTCTTTCCGTCACTGTCGGCAACCTATCGATTGCTGCCGATGATCACGTCCTCCCTCAACAGGATCTCAAGCCCGGAGACTATGTCCGCCTGTTGGTCGAGGATACCGGCCAGGGAATGTCGAACTCCGTCGCTGAACGCATTTTTGAGCCGTTCTTCACGACAAAAGACGAAGGTGAGGGCTCGGGCCTCGGACTGAGTACCGCGTATGGAATAATCCGACAGTTTGGAGGCCATATCACGGTCCAGACAGAACCCGGAGTCGGTTCCATCTTCTCGATCCTCCTGCCGCGCTCTCTGAAACCCGTTGACTATGTCCAACAGATCGAAAGCAGCGCGGACATAAAGGGGGGTGAGGAGACGCTTCTGATCGTTGACGATGATCGGTTTGTGAGGGTGGTGACAACGCGGATGCTGAAAGCCCTCGGCTACACGGTACTCGAGGCGCCGAACGGCATAGAAGCCCTCGAGGTCGCAACAACATACGATGGTAGAATCGACCTTGTTTTGACGGACGTCTTAATGCCGCTGATGGCAGGGCCGGAGCTTATTGATAACCTTGAGAGGGTCATCACCGGCTTCAAGACGCTGTACATGTCGGGCTTTAACGACCGACAGCGCGAGTTCAAGAACGAGAAACCTGTCCGGCTTCTCCGAAAACCATTCAAGCTGGCCCAACTCGCCGGAGCGGTCCGCGATGCCCTGGACGACCAGAAACAGGAGTGACGGAGGCGAGACTCTCGCACAGCACGCGTGTGACTTCTTCTCCCTGCCTTCCGCAGACAACTTCTCTTCTCACTTCCAGCTCCAAACCAATGTACCTGTTCGCAGGGAAACGCCGCCTCAGATAGGTGGTAAAACCTTCGCACACTCCTCTATATGGATAGTTTCTGCGACAGACATATTCCGGCGTCACGACCGCGAGATATCTCTGCCAGGCACGCGCAAGCTGCCGTTCGGATGACCTTGAGGGATCGTAGAGCAGGCCGATGTCCGTCCTGCGTCGGACACCATGAAGAACCGAAGCAAAGGTGTGCACCGACACATGCACAACGTGTCTGCCCGCAAGAATGTGACTGTGTATGCCCCGCTCCACTTCACTGCGGTACGGGAGATAGAAGTCCCGAAGCAGAACGTCCTGTTGACTGCGTGATAAATCACGACCAATAAAACTCAGGATGGTTTGTCTTCTATTGCGGTTTAGATCGACCAGCAGTCGCGTGATCTCACTGGTAAACAGGGCGGCGGAAGTACGAGCAGCCATGGCCCGCGCGAGTTCCAGCGCGCCGCGGTCGAAACCGCGATGGGAATTCAGCATTCGGCTCTTCCCTCTAAATAGAGCCGAGTACTCGTTGGGCACGCGGTTCCCGCCGTGCTCACACGTTATGATCAGGACCGTGTTCATACACGAAATTGCCGGTCTTCAGAAAGGCAAGTGCACAGATCTCTGTAGGCGTCCACCAGGGCATCACGCGATGGCGACGTCCCCGCGGCCCTTAGGAGCCGGCTTGACAAGGTTCCTTCGTCAAGGATGGTGCGGAGAATATCCGCGTCCTGTGCAGAGGGGGAGTCCAGACCATCAACAAGATGCCTCCACAGTTCATTCGCGCCGACAGCGGAATTTCGCTCAAAACCCCACATCCTCAGGTAGTCGACACTGTCAATAACAGTCGATTCTCCTTCTTGAATGCATTTCAGCATGATCTGACGCAACGGCTCTACAGGCCACGCGCACTGATCCTCAAACGAACACCATTTCTCCTGCGTCATTCTTCTGAGGAGTTCGACAACCGTCCGCGCGAGAGCTATGTCAGCCGAAGGACATTCCTGAGTGTCCATTACACGGATCTCAATGGTGTCTCGCTCGAATCGGGGAATCGCGCCACGGGCATTGAGCCATTCATATTGCAGTATGCCCTTGGCATCGTGCGGCGCGATATCGTGGTAGAGGCGCTGGAGAATCTCCCGCTCATATTCGGTGCTCGTGAAAATAGGCTCGGGTATCACCATACCCGAAATAGAAGGAATCTTTCGGGCATTTACGCGATACGCTTCCATGCGGCTGTCGGCCAGCCCGGTAGCCGCTCCGCCCAGAAACGGGGAAGAGGCACACAGTGCGGGCAGTATTGGAAGAAGAAGCCGAATCGCGGCGTGCAGACGACCGAACTGCTCGTCCCCATCGAACGGAAGGTTGATGTGCATGGACTGCAAATTGGTCCATCCGTGGGTTCTGCATCCGAAAATCCGGTCAAACGAACTGTATATTTCGTCAGGATCGTGCTGCCAGATTCTTGCATCCTTTTCCGGATCCATCCAGGGATGCGCACCTCCCGGCATGAGCATTTGCCGCTCCGCCTCCAGAGCCCCATTAAGCCGCCCCACTCCCTCCCTGAACCATTTCTCCACATCCAGAAGAGAAACGACAGGTTTGGCGACTTTCAGTTCCACCACATGGGACACGAGCTCGTTGGAAACGGTGAGCGGACCAAAATCCGCCTCATCCGCGGGCCCTCCTGCAAGTGAAGATATCAGCCTGTCCGCAGAAGAAACGACGTCCAGTGACTCCGCATCAACGATCATGTACTCGATCTCAACACCGACCACTTCAAAAAGTGAATAGTGCCGTTTCATCAGGCTGACACCCCTCGTTTCTGTTCGAGGCGGCGGAGAAAGCATTCCATGATGTCACTGTAAAGCTGCTCCTTCACCACGCGATCCTCGTACCCGGCATCTATGCTGGGGTTATCGTTGACCTCAACGACATACGTTTTGTCTTCGTGATGCTTCAGATCGACTCCGTACAACCCCCGTCCGATAAGTCCGGCAGCCCGCAACGCTGTGCGCACCACTTCCTCAGGGACCTCCTCCACAGGAACGGTCTCAACCTTGCCTTCTCGTACCCTTCCCTCCCCGTCACGATCAATGATCTGCCAGTGCTTAGAGGCCATGAAGTACTTGCACGCGTAAATGGGCTTGCCATCGACAATGCCTATTCTCCAGTCATAGGGCGTCGGCAGAAAAGACTGGGCAATGATCAATTCGGACTTCTCGAGCAGTCGCAGCGTCTCACTGAACAGCTCCTCTTTCGTGTCGACCTTAACCACTCCTGCGGAGTACGAGCTGTCAGGCTGCTTAAGAATGCAGGGCAGACCGATTTCGTATGGCACAATATCCATATTGTCTTTGTGCACAATCATGGTCTTCGGAACACGCACTTTGTGCCGCGTCATGAGTTCAGCCAGAAACACCTTGTTGGTGCATTTCAGAATCGATTCCGAATCATCAATAACCACGAGGCCTTCAGCTTCCGCCCGCCGCGCGAACCGGAAAGTGTGATCTGTGACGCTCGTAGTCTCCCTGATAAACAGGGCGTCGTACTCCGGCAGTCGGGAAATGTCATCCCTGGACAGTATATCCACCTCTATGCCCAGTTTGTCGGCGGCACGGATGAACTGCGCTATTGCCCGTTCATCTGAAGGGGGGGTCGGATCGGAACCTCCACACAACAGACCCATGTAGTAGCGCGGCTCCTTCTTTGCCCGGACACGAGTCCGCCGCCCGGAGAAGAACTCGGTCGCCGCCTCAACGAGGAACTCTCTATGCCCATCCGGAACATCGCTCAAGCTGATGGGACTGACATTCTGAAGCTGCCACTTCGCCCCCTTGATAAAAGACGCCCGCAAAAGCGGCGCACGGAATTGATTGAAAAGCTTCAAACTCAACGAGTCATACTTGCGGGCAAGGTTTCTTCCAAAGTAGATGCTCAGCACGAAGCGATCGCTCTGAATAGACGCCAGGTTCTTCTGGATCATGTCTTCAAGACTGCCTGACATAAGCCGGATAATACCCGTGCTCTGCAGGTCCCGCATCGTTGACACGTCGGGAACAGGACGATGCCCCCTCGCTTCCGCCAGTAAGGACACGTAGTAACCAATACTTTGATAGCGGTACGACGGGCAGAGGTTGAACACGCGTGCCGGCGAGATCTTTGTGAAAGCCGGGTCAGTCAGATAGCGACGGGCCTGGATCACATCGACCCCGGGGATTTCCAGCGGCCAGTTCTTCGGATTGCTGACTATCAGAAGGAGATGCATATTCAAGTTCCCATGGGATTTCTAAGCGGTTTTTCCACAACCAGTACGTTGGCATCATACGTCACTATGCCGAGAAGTATTGCGTTGAGCACACGGTGTATCGGGACGGTGTAGTGATGATCCGTCGCCACGGGATTCGGAACGAAAGGATCAGCAATGTCGATGCGCTTCTCCTCTTTGTCATAACCACAGAGGACAACGAAGTGGCCGGTCGGCTCGCCTTTTATGTCATCCTCCTCCATCGATTCCTGTATCTCTCGCCGGCAACGATACAGATAGGTTGAGCTCAGACCGGTCAACAGGGGCACTCCCCTGCGAAGATACCGCCGAAGAAGGGAAGACGTCAGATCCTCAAATCGTAACTCGCCCCCGCTTCGCACGAACTTGATATAGGCGCGCGATGCCTCTCGCAATCGGGGATCACTCTTCTTCTCCGCCTGCCGCTCAAGACGCTCAGCTATATCCGGAACACCGGGATCAAACCAGGTCGGGTCGAATATGTGCAGATTATACGTGAACAGCTTGGCCCTGTATCCGCGAGCCAACGCGTCGAGACCGAGCATGACCCCCAGCGTCCCCCCTCCATCGAGAGTGTCGACACTCCCGATCACTTCATCCAGACTCAACGTTTCACCGTAGAACCCGTAGACGGCATGAAGGCAAGTCGGCCCACAGGATACCGCGTCAGGCTGGGCTTCCATTCTGAAAAGAAGATTAGCTTTCATTCCGGCAACATATTCTGCACTTGGCCATTGTAACGCACACGAGGCCGGAAGCAACGTGAAGCGTTGGGAGCACGATCGGTTTCTCTCAGCACGGGACCGTCAGCCGAACGGTCAAGAGGCGGACGGTACACGACTCCTTAAAGAGAGAAACGATTTTCCTGCATTTGTTGTTGCACCAGATCGATTCTCCGGTATCTTACCCCTTCGCAGCGATTCTGACTGCGGGGTGGAGCAGCCCGGTAGCTCGTCAGGCTCATAACCTGAAGGTCGTTGGTTCGAATCCAACCCCCGCTACCAATTTGAGGGGCCGAAACAAGCGTTTCGGCCCCTTCTTTATTGGGTTTTCTGCGTGTCCCTTTGTTTCCCTGCCGTGACGTGCGACAGCACGAACGGAGGGAAATCCGGTGGTCGAAAACCAACCAATCCACCAACCGGAACCAACGGGGCCACCAACCGGCGCGGCGTTCAGCCGTCGCCGTCCAGGCATTGGAAACTTTCCAGCCGGATTTTCCAGACGTTGGAAGACTTTCGGGACCTGGTTTCCAGACGTTGGAACTTCTTGTCCATGCATTGGAACTTCCGTCCATCGCATTGACGGTGCTTCCGATGATCGGAAGCAGGTTGCCGCCACGGTTCCGGTGAACGGAAAGCCCCCATCCCCCCATTGCGCTCGCCCCCCTTCCCCCGCTCGGCGGAACGGCCGTTGCCGTTTCGGCGGCGAAGGATGACGTAGGTCGCCAGCATGGCGATGAGCGCAAGCCACGCGAGCGCGAGATAGGCGAGCATGAGCAGGAAGGTGTGGGTTTCACTCAGGGGCGCAAAGATTTCGAGCCCGAGCCAGGACTTGAACAGGCTCAGGAAGACAAAGGCCCCGACGGCCGCCAGGCCGGAGGAGGCCGCAGCTATGCGCCAGAAGGTTCTCATGGTCGCTGGTGCCTCTCTCGTTCATGGAACGTATCATAGCTGGAATCCCGTAGGGATGACAGCGCAAGAACGGGCGGAAGCCCGGTCGTCGCCGGCGGCGAAGCCGTCCGGCATGAGGCCGCGTCAGCGGCCAAGGGAAAGAGAAGGGTTCACCGATCGCGAAGCGGTCGGGGGAAGTGGAAAACCGTAGGTTGTCCTTTCTGGCAGAGGGGGGTTCCAAGGGGGGAGATACCTTTGCCGCCCCGGCTCTGCCTGCCTTTTGCAGCGGGGGCCTGTGAGCGCAGGGCGGGGCTTCGTGGACGCGAAGCGGACACGGCCCCGACCAAGCGAAGCAGGCCGGGCGGGCGGGGGATGTGGCGGTCCGTAGCGCGATAGCGCGAAGGGCAGACACGGCCACGCACGCACCCGCTGCCGCATGACTCATGAACGGTCTCAACTGACCGGGCCTCCAGCGTTCCAGGCCGTCGATCCGTCTGCACGGATACGTGAACACTTCCATGCCAACGGTGACAACTGCGCGAAGCGCAGGAAGACGGGGCTGGCGTGAAACCTGCCGCCGTCTCGTCCGCCGTAGCCAGGAGCGAAGCGACGGCGAAGGCGGAAGGCAAGCAGGTTTCATGACAGCTATGGGGTGTGGGGTGAATGACGCGCTTGATGCTGAGGATGGGCGCGGCATCGCGTAGCAGGGCCGTGCCCACCGGAAGCATGAAGTGCGGCAGAGGGGAGCACGGGCAGCCTGTCCGCCGTAGCTCGCTTGCGAGCGAAGGAGGAAAGCGGGGGCTCCCCTTCAATGAAACGAGAAGCCGGTTTGCGATGTGTGGCTTGCGCTGAATACCTGGAAGCGCAAGACGCACATGGCAGTACCGGCGTTCCTTATGGGGGCGACCAGCGGGAGCCGGGGCAAGGGCGGAGCGACGTTCGATTTACTGACCGCGTTGGATTCACCCATGAGCCCCGACCCCGTGGCCTGATGCCGAGGGAACAGAAGACCTTCTGTTCCAGCCCGAAGGGGCCGCGGAACCCCGGAATGTGTGGCGAGTGCGCGAGCCGGACATGGAGGGGTGGAGCGGATGCGGGTGTGCGCTGGAAAGGCTCAACGTCGCATAATGAATTCATTATGCGATGATGAGCCGGTGCCGCCAGGCCGTCGTAGATTCCTCGATGACCGTTCGATGAATCCACGGCGTCGATGACATTCACGGCCTCCGATTCACCGAGAAGGCTTGGCGGCATTCCAGCGCGCTCCCGCACGGCTCGGCAGCAGGTCACGGGGTCGGGGCGGCGTCTGCATCACCCAGCGCGTCGATTCCACCGATGAGCGGAGCCCGCACTACTGAATCGAAGTGGCGTAGCCACACCGCATGGGGGCTGGCGGACAACCTGCGGCCGTAGGCAAGCAGGTTGTGTGACAGCCGGGGTCTGGTAGGCCGCCGGTCAGCAAGCGGCTGCGGGTTCCGGTGACAGCCTGGACACGTAGGGGGAAGGATGGTGCCGGAATTCGCAGCGGCTTGCAGGCGGCCGGGGCGACGTGCTTGGAGTGACGGTTTCGGAGTGCCGGTAGTGAAGCGTCAGCCCGGCGGCGTGGAGAGCGTCGCCTGATTCGTAGAACGGAGCGACGGCGCGTAGCGCCGGGAACGGTCACGGCGATAGCCGTGTCCGTTCAGCGGAGCCGCGTAGCGGGCAGGCGTCGCTCGGAACGCCGTGGGCTGAACGCGGAACGGTAGGCCGGAGAAAGCGGCACTCGAAGCGCGGCGGGGGCACAATCGAAATAGAGCGCCGCCGGCCAACCACGTTTGCCGACACCATCAACGCCAATCCGGCGGCGCACCGCATCAGCGTAGGGACTGGCGCGGAAGCTGCCCGACCGTAGGGAGGAAAGTAGCAGCTTCCGTGACAGGCCCGGAGCGTAACCACGGAGGCGTGGCGCGACGGCTGCCGCCCGTAGGGCAAGCAGCCGGCGTGACACGCCGGTGCATGCGGAATCGGGCGAGCCGCGATAGCGGCGAGGATGCGGAAGGCGTTGAGCGAGAATGTGGCGATTGCATCACCGACCACGTAGCGATTGGCGCGACGCCTGGCTCCCGACGTAGGAGGGAAGCAGGCGGCGTGACAAGCGCGGGGCACGGGGATACGGAGCGCGATGCGTAGCGAGCGCGAGGAGGGGCAGGCTGGCGCGCCGCGTGCCCCGCCGTAGGCGGAAGCACGAGGCGTGACAGCCGGGGGGATTGCCATGATCGGAGCTTGGAATCTGCACGGCAAACGGATAGGTTCTGCTTCATGAACTTGCGCATGCTTATTATGGTTCTCGCTTCTGCCTTTATCTCAACGGCAGCGTTCGGGCAGGCCCACAGCGACTTGGCCGATGTGCCAGCCGGTACCCGGAAGTTGATAATCCTCGTCCATGGTTGGAACAGCGGGGATGTTGACGATATGTATGCCGAGGGTAACTGGCCCGCTCTGGTTTCTCAGTTGTCATCTCAGGCGGATGCACAGGGATGGGAGCTGCTCCTGTATGATTGGCATGACATCGCGTCAACGGGTGGCGTCTTGGGGTGGGACTGGCAATATGGGCCTGTGGTTGCGTATCAGAACGGCGTAGAGGCTGCTATCGAAGCTCTTCTTCTCGGGGACGATCTGGGTGTAGCCCTGAGCGAATTTGGCGGTGCTGAGCCGAGCCTGCGCGAGGTGCATTTCATTGCTCACAGCGCTGGGTCTTGGTGCGCACGGAGAGCCATGAGTGTGATGATGCAGCGACATCCCTACGTTGTAACTCAGCTGACTCTTCTCGACCCATTTGTACCCGATGCCAGCTTGCTCTACCCCTACAATACGGGGCTAGATAACGACTACATGGAGAGCTTGGCAACAGGCCCATATCAGGACAGGATTTACCGGATCGAGAACTACTACGCGACTGTCAATGACATTACGCTCTCGACGCAGGAAGAGTTTTCTTGGCGGTCTGGGGACATCAATCAGGATGTGTCGTACTTCGGACAGACGATTGGCTACCAATACACGGGACACGGGGGGCCGATTGGTTTCTACGCGGAGTCCGTTCAGGCAACGGATGGACCGCCGGTGCCATCTGGGCAAGCGCAAGCTCCTTGGGAGTTCACGCAGATTGGATTCTATCGAAGTCTCCTATACGAGTGGTTCCTTCGTCCAAGAATCACGCAGCAACCAGTTGGCGTGACAGCATCCGAAGGCAGTGAGGTGACACTTTCGCTCGCCGCGCAGTCTTCACAGGGTGTTAGCTATTCTTGGTACTACGAAGACGGTGCTTTCCCCGTCGCCACAGGGGCTTCGTATTCTTTCAATATCAACAGTGGAAATGCCGGGCGATACGTCGCTCTTGCGTACAACGCAAATGGCCTGATCTATAGCGACGTAGTCGTGGCTAGTATCGAGGAGCCGGACGCCCCGTCCATCTCAGGCGTTACACCGCGCACGTTGCTTACATCCGCTTCCCGCCAGCTCATCACGATCACGGGTAGCGGCTTCTCCGCCTCGACAACACTCCGATTCCATTGGGACGGGGAAACGTACTACAGCCAGCCGGAGCACTTCACGTATGTGAACTCGGGCGAGGTACGCTACAACGTTGCTGTAGGGACCGATGGCGTGGGGGCGTGGACGGTGGTTGCTATTGACGGCGGGCAGGAGTCTGCTCCCTATGCGTTCACCGTGGTAGCCGCGCAGGCGACGCCGTTGTCCCTCGGCATCGAGGGCGCGGCGTCGATGTTTGAGAACGACTCAGAGAACTACGTCGCGCGTGTCTACTACTCGGATGGCACGAGCAGCTTGGTCACACCAACATGGTCTGAGGATTCGTCCGCGACCACGATTTCCAGCGGGGGCCAGCTTTCGGCCGGTTCCGTCAGCTCGGATACCCTGGTCACGATTACCGCTTCGTTCACCGCGAACGGCGTGACCGTCACTGACGATCATGAGGTGATGGTGCTGAACTCCGGCACGGGCGGCGGCGACACGGTTGAACTGATCGAGAATGGTGATTTTGCGGATGACGATGACCATTGGACGACCTCCGGGAACTTCTATGCGGACGACCGATTCAGCAACAGCCACAGCGACCCCGGCTATGCCTACCTTTCGCTTTCTGATGGGTCACCCGGCAATAACCTGAACGGGGAGATTGTTCAGTACATCGATGTTCCAGACGGGGCAACCGACGTAAGCTTGGAATACTGGTACCACATCACGACCCAGGAGTCGGGGGGAACAGCCTACGATTACCTAGGTGTGAATGTGATCCGGGACGGCGGCGGCGTGGTCGAGAGTGAAACCCTTTCAAACTTGGATGCGAACTCTGGCTACCAGCGGCGAACGATCAACCTGTCGGGCGTGGCTGGGGACCGGTTGCTCATCGGCTTCGGCGGATCGACCGATGGCAGCCTTCCGACGGTGTTCCGCATCGATGACGTGAGCGTCGAGGCGACGGTCCCGCCTGCCCTGGTCAACCTGGCAATCGAAGGCCCCTCGTCTGTGCTTGAGGAGCAGTCGGCACAGTACACGGCAGTTGCCTCGTTCGCGGACGGTTCCGAAGAAGTCGTTGACGCTGACGATTGGGACGAGGACTCCAGCTACGCCAGCATCACGAGCAACGGCCGTCTCGACACCGAGGAAGTAACCCGTGACCGTTCCGTGGGGATCGACGCGGAGTATACATTCAATGGCGTCAGGAAGACGGCCTTCAAGCGGGTGACCATCGTAAACGTTCGCCCTGCCTTCACCGGGGTCTCGATCTCGGGTCCGACTGTCGTGAATGAGCGCTCGGTTATCCAGTACGAGGCGCAAGCACTCTACAGCGACGGCACGTCGGATGACATCGATCCACTCTGGACCGTGAACTCACCCTTCGCTTCGATCTCCGTGGGTGGTTCGCTCGGGATTGGTGAGGTCCGGTCAAACTCCACGGTCACGATAACGGCATCCTTCACCGAAGAGGGCGTGACACAGGTCGGAACGCTGGTCGTGAGCGTCAACGATATTTCCAATCCGCGCCTGCCGGTTTCTCTCGCCATCACCGGCCCGGCGGAGGTGCCCGAAGGGCGGTTCGGCGAATACGTGGCAACGGTCTACTACGACGATGGATCGTCCATTGCGGTTGATCCGGACTGGACGGACAATTCTGCATTGGCCTCGGTTTCCGCCGCCGGCACGCTCAGTGTTGGAAGCGTGCTCCTTGATACGGACATCACGATCGGTGCGACGTACACCGAGCAAGGCATCACGGTATCCGACAACAAGACGGTTACCATCGTGAACGACACAACCGCTCGCCTCTCTGCGGACCAGCTTGGGCTGACACATCAAATCACGGAAGGCGACTCCGTAAGCAACGATGTCCTGCGCATCTCCAACCGGGGGGATGGGACCGTCGATTTCACTGTAGGGCTCAGCGGCGCGGTTGGCTGGGTGTCAGTGGCCCCCAGCAGCGGGTCCGTCTCCAATAACGAGGTAAACGTCACGGTGATGTACTCAACCGAGGCCCTTCCGGTTGGGATTCACAGCGTTGATCTGCGAATCACTCCGACCACTGTTGCCGGGGAGGCGACCGCCATTCCGATCACGGTCATTGTCGAGCCCGATAGCACGGGGCAGCCCTATGTCGCCCTGTCTGCTCGTCGCACTGATGTGCCACGGGTCTCAGCCGCCGCAACAGCACCTGACGGCGGTTCCCTGCTTGTCGGGCATTTCTGGGAGCCAACCTCCGTGGCGGGGAGCAACCTCACAGCCGTCGGTTCACTGGGTGAAAGCGATGTGTTCGCCGTCCGCTTTGACGCAGCAGGAAATCTGATGTGGTTACAGCAGTACGGCGGAGAATTTGAGGAGGAGGTTGACGACTGCATACCTCATCCTGCGGGAGGATGGCTGATGTGCGGCCATTTCCGCGAGACGGGTGTCTTCGGAGCGCATTCGGTTGTTGCGGCCGGTACGGATGACAAAAGAGATGCCTACCTGGCGCGCCTCGACGATAGCGGAAACGTCCTTTGGGTAAGGCGTGCTGGCGGTGCAGAGACCGACTACGGAGAAGCCATTGCCACTGACAGTGCGGGCAACTGTATACTCTTTGGCGAGTTCACGGAGAACTGCACCTTCGATGGCGGCGGCACCACATTGACCGCTGTAGGAACCCGTTTCGATGTCTTCGTGGTGAAGTACAGCGCCACTGGAGGCTTCATCTGGGCGAAGGGTGCAGGCGGGGACGACTACGATACTGCCTCATGTGTGGGAGTGGACGGCACCGACGCCATCTACTTCGCGGGCAACTTCACCGACACCGCAACATTCGGCGGCACCTCCCTGTCTGTGGAGGGGACTAGAAGCCGTGATGCCTACATCGCCAAGCTCAGTTCCAGTGGCAACTTCCAGTGGGCTCGCCGTTTCGGTGAGCCAGCCGGGGAAAGCTCCTCTGAAGACGTCGATTTTCTAACGCCTTCCAGCCAAGGCGGCATGTTCTTTGGTGGCTACTTCGACGGGCCGTGGACCATCCCTGATGCCACCCTCCCTGACGCCGAGGGTGCGTTTGCTGGCCGGATCGAAGCTGATGGGGATGTTGCGTGGATTGACAATGTCTATGCAGACCACTGGGCTGAAAACGCTGAATTTGACTACGGCATGGAGATGGCAGATGGCGGGCTGTTGGCGGCCGGGAGCTATCGTGGGTGGTTTGAGTTCGGCTCCACCATCATCGAGCACGATGAAGACGATCTTGAAGAGCACGAGATGATTGCGAAGTTTGCCCCCAACGGTGCGCCCGAGTGGGCTATCGCGATAACCTCTTCCAACAACACCAGCGTCCTTAGCTTGGATGCGGGCACAGGCAACAAAGTCCGTGCTTGGTTCTGGGCCGAGACTACCGTCAACCTGCCTGGCTACGGGTCGTTCGCCCTGAATGGCAGCGACTGGATCGTGGTCGAGTTTGGTCCGCCCTCAGCCGAGATCCGTCCGGTACTGGACAACATGCGCATGGTGGAAGGTATGGTGCGCGCCCGATTCTTCGGCATTCCGGGAGAAACCTACACTCTTCAACGGTGTCACAACCTCTTGGACAACGATTGGGACACGATACAGACTGGCGTCTTCTCCGATCTTGGCTGGATACTCTTCGAGGATGCCGATTCCCTCGGCACGACGAACTGCTTCTACCGCGTCTTGACCTCGCCGTGATCACGGCGGGAATCGCTCGCGGAGCGAGCGTAGGTCCTCGCCTATGACGTGGGATCGCGGGCCGTCCGGGTAGGCGTCGATGTCCCTGCTGAGCGCCTCGTAGAACCTGGTAGGATTGATGATGTTCTGCCAGGCCGTCAACCGGTAGGGCTCGGTCGGTAGCCCGTCCCGGTTGTCCCCGAACCAGCGGATCAGTTCCTCGGTAACGGGGTCGGGGTCGACGCGGTGTCGCCGGCCGCGTCGGGCCGTGGGTTTTGGCTTCGACTTCGGGGGTTCGGGCGGGACATACGCTTCAGACGGTTGTTTCGGAGTCTCACGCGTGAGGGTGTCCTGTGTTTCCCCGTCGGGGCGTGAGGTCGCCGTAGACCGTATGAAGCGTATGTTGCTCAGGGTCTTGATGACCTTGCCTGCCGGATGACCTGCGGAGTCCGCAATCTGTGTCACGGAGCGACCTCCTTCAGGCCGACGTGGGCGAAGCCGCGTTGGTTCTTGTCGTTGCGTTTGATGTCCGTTCGTTTCGCGACCCGGTGAATCTCCATCATGATGTCGCTCACCTGGTGCTCGAACTGGCGCACCGTGACCGCCTGCCAAGCCTGCTCGTCGCAGAAGTTGTTGTAGGCGGTGAGTAGTTCGCTGACTGTCACGTCGGAACCGTCCTGCTTCCCGACACTCTCGCTCACGAAGTGGCGCACGCTGTCAGATTCGCAGAGCAAGGCATCGACGCGGCGGATCTGGTCCTCGGTCATCTGAATCTGGCCGTAGGTGTCCAGTTCGGCCAGGAGCCGGACCGCTCCTTCGATACACCAGTTGAGAATCCCCGGTCCTTCCGCCGCGACGAGCCGCCGGTCGAAGTTGGGAATGGGTTTCTCCGTCGGTGGCTGGTTGTAGTCGATGATGAGCAAGCGCCGCCGCCACGCCCCGGAATCGGCGTCGAGCCGGACGTGTAGCCTGCTGTTCGACGTGATGAGCACGTTGAACTCGCCGAAGACCTCGAACCTGTGTCGGCAATTCTTCTGCTCGGCGTTGAGCCGGTCGCCGCCGACCAGGGCCTTGAGCACGTAGGCCGACTTGTTGTTCAGGAAATCGCCCGGTACGTCCTTGCCGCTGAGCATGGTCTTCCCCACAAACCCGGCAATCTCGAATCGCTCGGCCAGGTGTTGAACCCGGAGTTGGGCGACGTTGAAGGTCCCGATGACCGATTCCAGGATGTTCGCCAGCGTGGACTTCCCGCCGCCGGGCGTCCCTCGCAGCAGTAGAATCCGCTGAGAGGGGTTGCATCCAAGAAGACACTGCCCGGCGTACCGCTGAAGCAGGGAAATGTCCGCCTCCGACAATGCCGGCAGAAGCAGCTTCGCGAGGAACTCGGGACATTCCGCGGCCTCGTCGAAACAGATTTCTGAACGGTTGCGGGAGAAGTAGTCCGGACTGAACTCGTGAAACGTGGGCGGGTCGTCGGACAGGTGCAGGACACCGTTTCCCATGTGGATGATGTACTGCGACCGCCGGAACACGTCGGGTTTCTCGATCATGCCCCGGAGTAGCCGGAGCATCTGCGCAAGCAGATTCTCGGTCCGCTTCTTCAGCAGAACCCCGCCGCCGCACTCGTGGAGGATTTGCCTCAAGGCGTGGCCGATTTCCACGATCACGCGGGATTCCGTCTTGGACTTCCAGAGCCCGGTTGCCGGGTCGTAGTCGTAGAACATGTTCAGGGTCGGTTCATGCAGAATCAGGTTGTCGCGGGCGAACTTCGCCGCGACGAACATCTGATTCACGTCGGACGGTTCATCCTTGCCGTTCAGCATCACGGGCGGACCGTACTCCTGAACCAGGTCTTCATCGCCGGGCACGTCCACCACGGGATTCCGGGGCCGTTCATTCCGTCGCTCGGACCTTGGCTCAAACTTGGCTCTCAGCGCCTTCCAGTTGTTGCCCTTGCATCCGTCGTGCTGACACTTGAACCCGAGAACGCCGTCGGACTTGATCACGATGACCGCTGACCGGTTGGTGTGCTCGGAGTTGAATGGGCAGACACCGAGTATCCACTTGAAGCCGCCGTCGTAAGGCGTGGCCGGTCCCGGATGGCAGTCGCCGAGACGGGTGTCGATGAACTCCTGAACGCGGTCCTTGTCCCATGCCTGACCTCGCCTGCTCTCGCGCTTCCGTGCGGGCGGACGGGATTGTTCTGGTTCCTTGGCCGTGGGCGCTGCCGCCCCGGCCAGGGCGTCGAGCTTCTCCGTCGGAACGGGCTCGATGTTCTCTGGCACCCGGAGTAGACGCGACAGCCGATGGGTACGGCCAAGGTCGGGACAATCGTCCCCTTTCTCGGCTCTCGTTCCGTACAGCTTCACGATGCGGGCAGGATTGAAGACGGTAGTGTCGATGCTGACCGCCTCGTCGCTGAACCGCTGGTGCAGGGCTTCGAGACACTGCTTCACCTGTGGGGTATCCGCCGGCAAGTCCACCCGATAGAGCAAGTGGTAGCCGTTGCCCGAATCTCCCGCGATGGGCTCGGGCCAAGCGTCCTCTTTCAAGGCGGTGTAGACCTCCCTTGCCTTGGCGTGGGCCTGTTCCTTCTCCTCGTCGCTGGCGGAGATCCCCGCCGGTCGTTTCGGATCGGCGTCCACCAACAGCCACCGCCGACAGAGGATGTCCTTGTCGGCGGTGGTCTGGCCGTCCTTGGCCTCCGTGAACTTGTTGTGACTGCGTGCCAATAGGACTGGATTCACCGGGTTCATGGTCACGTAGATTCCCTTTGCGCCGACCAACCGAAGGTCGGTCAACGCTTGGGGCACCTGGGCCGGGTCGTCGAAGTAGCCGTAGATCACGCGGGGCGAGTATCGCCCGCCCCGTCGTGGTTCCAGAATCCGCACTTCGAAGACCTCGCCCGGAGCGACCAGAAGCGACAACGCTTTCTGGACCTCCGGCGCATCGAGCATCGGCGTGGCGGCATCAGTCATTGGACACCGCCTTCCTGCTCCTCCTCTGATACGGCCGCAAGCCCCACAGGGGGCAGGCCGGAGCCGTACATTCCCGGATGGCGGCTTCGTCCATCCAGCAGCATTCAAGGCACTTCGCCTTGATCGCCTGCCGTGGGGACGTTTTGCCCCGGTAAACGCGCTCGAACAGGGACTTCTTGCCGGGGGCGTCCTTCGACACCTGATCCAACATCTGTGCCCGTTTCTCGTCGCGAAACTCGTCGTCTCGGTTGGTTTGAATGGCAATCATTGGGACACCTCCGAGCCGTCGCCCGCCGGAGCGCCTTCCGACGCGAAGGCGGGCCCGTTGGCGAGTTGTTCGAGGTCGGCCCGGCGCACGCGGAAGCTGCCCGGAAGTATCTCAACCTTCGTCAACCGCCCGGACCGGATCATTCTCCACAGCGTCGCCCGGCTCACGCCAAGGAACTTGGCTGCGGCCGACATACCCAGCAGCAACGGCCCGCTGGTCGTCTCGACCCTTGCCGTAACCTTGCCGTCGAGAATCCTGTCAATCTCCGCCTGCTGGTTGGGACCGGCCTGGAGAATCTTCATCAAGCGTTCGTTCTGATTCGTCATGGTCGGTCCTCCTTAGCAGTCGAAGAGTTCGAAGGTGGGTTTCCCGAGTACATCGGCAATGAGGCGCTTCGTCTCGGGGTCCGGCCGGGACCTGCCCGTCTCGTACCGCGAGATGTCGATTTCCTTCTTGCCGACCATTCCCGCGAGCTGGAGCTGGGTCAGACCCTTCCCCACTCGCGCCGCCTTCAGTCTGGTGTTGGTTGCCATTGGGCAATCTCCTGTTTGCTACAGTGGCGGAACCATTCCGCCGCTTGCCCGGCATGGCTGGATTTCTCGCGTCCGACTCTGGACAAACCGCGTCCAGAAACAGAAAGCCCCGTGGAGCGGGAACGCTTCACGGGGCGCTGAGACAGGAAAGTCGGTTTGTCAGTCGGACCAGGTAACGCCGTCCGGCGGCTCGTAGGTGAACGTCTGCGCAACCTGGGCGCGGGTGCGTGACGATCGGCTGCCGGAATAGCGGGATGACGGTTCGATCAAGTGTTTCTGAAGGTGGTCGGCGAAGGCGTGGTAGACGCCGTTGCCGTTGCCTTGGTTGTCCTGAAACGCGGTGAGATTCTTCACAAGCCGGGTGATGGCCTGCCGCACACGGTCGTATGCTTTGGCGGCGTTACTGGTCTGCGTCGCAACCGCCTTGCTGAGGTGCTCGTCAATCTGCTCGACGATCCGGCTGGCCTCCCGCCGCTCCATCTCGTTGGCGTCGGGGTCGTCCTCGACCGCCGCATACTTCCGCCGGAGCTGCCACAGCCGGCGCGCGCCGTCCTTCTCGTCCATGCTGAGATTCCGCTCCTGAAGGCGGGCGTTGCGGCCAAGCGTGATCTTCTTCCCGGTTTCCGGGTCCAGAATCTCCGCCATTCCGTTCTTGTCGGTCTTCACGTCGCTGACTTCGGCCTCGATGTCGCAGACGTGGACAGGCTCCTTCGGCGGGTTCTTCAGAAGGTACTCGACGAGTGAGAGCCCCTTCTCATGCCCAATGGATGCGCGCTCGCCGTCGAATACGATCTCCCAGTTTCCCCGGAACTGCCGCAGGCGGTAGCGCGGCCCTGGGTCTTCCGTGGCGACGGTGACCGGCGGAGGAGAGACGGCCGGGACGCAAACGACACTGCCGGTTTCGTAGACGATACGGAGCAGGCAGTCACCCGGCAGGGTCCTGTTGAAGATGTCGTCCACGTGTCGGGCAAGCATGGTCTTGATCGCCCGGCTGACCTCGTGGGCGTGGTTCTTGTAGAGTTCGAAGACCCTGCCCGCGGCGCTCGTCACATCGAGCCGGAGGTAGCGTAGGCAACGCGCTACTTCCGGGAACTCGGAGAACAGGTCGGCGATGTCGTGCAGGTTGTCCACGCTCGATGCCCGCGCAACGTAGGTCGCGAGCATCGTCTTGTCTTCGTGGTTCGGGAATGAGTCGGTGAACACGTTTCGCTCGTACTGTTCAATGGGGTCGAGCGATTCCGCGTTGGCGGCGACGATGGCGATACGGCGGTCGATACACTGCGAGCAGGTGCCGCAATGCGAATGCTCCTTTGTGCGCGTCCAGGTATGGGCGCAGCTCGTTGAAGGGCCGATGAGGTCGCCGCAGTCGGCCTTGATGAGTTGCTCGATCAAATCGCCCTTGGTGTACCAGATGAAAGGATTCTCCACCGCGAAGGGCTCACCGGCAACGAGCGTGAGCAGGTCTTGGAAACCCTGAATCACCCTCGGGTGGGTCGTTCGCGTCGCCCGTGCGCCGATGACCTGGGGGCACGTCGGCAGGTTCATGCTGACCACGCCGTTTTCGTAGAACCGGACGGAAGACAGGCCGAGCATCCGCGCCACGGTCGCCCCGAGACAGACGTACAGGAACGAACGGGTCCGTTGGGTGTAGTCCCGGTTCAGCTTCGACGATTTGTTGATCCGCACCGGGATATGAGTCGGCTTGAACGCTCCCGCCTTCGCGGCAAGAAGCTGTTCCAGAGCCCGGAGCCGGTTGTTCAGCTTGGCCGTGGGCCTGTGGTTCACCAACACAATCCGGTTCTTCTCCACCACACTTTCCTGAACCGCTCCGGCAAGCGAATCGAGCCCGCCCGAATACATGACAACCTGATTCGGCCGTGCGCTGTTCGGCCCTGCGTCACTGAGTTGAAGATACTGCTGAAAAGGTGGTGCGCCGTGTGCCGGGTAGAAGGTGAACTCGAATACGTCATCCGACAGGAACTCCAACGTCTGAGTGAGAACCTGCCCGACCTCGGCGGAACGCCACACGTCGGGGCATCGCACCGGGATATGGAGCCGCAACAGCCGCCGCCAGCGACTGCCCAGCGTGTCAACGTCCAGGCCGCCGCGCGTCAACGCCTGGTCGGCGCAGTAGACGTAGGCCGCGATTTCCAGAAGGTCTTGAAAGACCGGGGGAACATCACGCATGAGCGGCTTGTGGATGTCGGCGATCTTCAGGCGCACGTTGCTTTCGTCCTTGCTCCCCCACAGGGTGAGCGCAAGGTGTCGCGCGCCGCTCTCGCCGGCATCAGGCGGTCCCGCGCCGCCGCAAGCTATGACATTATCATTCTGCATCTTGTTCCGGGTCCGTCAGCATGGCCGACCGCATCTTCTCCAAGGCGTACCAGCCGAATCCGTCGGCCGACTCCCGCGAGATGTCTCCCGCTTCCTCAAAGCGGTGCTTCGAGAACCAGTCGCCGCTGTACTGCTCCACAACCACCGATGACTCGTCGCAGTGCGTCTTCATCGCCTGCTGGAACTGCGTCACCTGGTTCGTCGTGGCAAAAGCCTGCCCCTCGCCGATATGGCTGCTCATGGTCTTCGACAGGAAGTAGCCCATGAACTCGTTCGAGACGTGGGAGAAGAACGACCGGGAAAGTTCGCCGAAAGCCTTCTTCTTTCGCAGGTCTTGAAGGGCCACCCGGACATCGTGTTCCGACGGCGCGAAAAGCTCGGGAAGCCGGGCCTTCATGTGCTGGGTCACGGCCCGGATCAATGACCGCTGGGCCATTTCGCCGAAGTCTGAACGGTCCTTGGTTCCGGCAAGCCGCCGGTCCATCGCGTCAGTGATGGCAACGATCACTTCCGGGAGTGACGTATCCTTCGGGATATGAACGCCGACCTTGGCAAGGTGCGCGGCCGGGTCTTCCTTGGAAGCGGCCACGGCAAGTTGAGTCAGGATATTGACGGCTTCGCGGAAGCCGGTGTCGTGCTGCGCGGTGGTGAGGGCCTTCTCCGATGCCCGGATGGTTGCGTCAGCAACCTTCTCGACATCCGCCCCGTTGGACACAAGGCTCGTGACCTTCTGCCATGTCCGGGACTTCGGGAGTCCTTTTAGCAGTACATGGCCCATTCAACCGGTCTCCCTTCGGATATGTCACACAAACGCCTCACTGCACACAATGTGCGGGATTGCCCTTTCGGATATGCTCAAGTTCCGCTGTGTGGCAGCATCCTTCAAGTTGTGCTGGTCGTAGATTCGGATCATGCTCTTCATAAGGCCATCTCCGGTGACCGAGTTGCGCCGAAGCTGGTTCAACTCCCGCTTGACTGCACCGGTCACGGGACCCCTGAAAACCTTCTCCAACACATTCACGTTTTGCTTAACGTCCTCGTCGGCCGTCGCCTCAAAAAGCAGCCGAAGTTCCCTCAGCACGTAGAGCTGGCCGTGCGTAAGGCTACCAGTGTAAGAGCGCTCGGCTTCGCGATGTCGAACCTCTTCGGCAAACTGCCGTTGAACGGCCATCACCTTCTTGTTGTAGTCATCCGGCAGCGCTGCGGCCGCCGCGTCCGGGGCGCACTTCACTGTCCCCACCACCTTGGGCACGTCCCGCGAGATGACTTCACTATTCTCGTCTAGCAGGAACATTTGCTGAAAACGCCCTGCCTGGCAGAACACGTACAGGCCGCGTTGAAGGGATGGCCGAGCCGTCCTGATCCCGTCGCGCAAATTGGCTATTCGTTCGTACTCGTCGGGGTTATCCTTCCGCAACTGCCGCAAGATTTCCTCGGCTTCGTTCAGGTCAAGGAACTCGTCGTCCGCGCCGCCCCACAGGTCCAGTTGGACAGGAGCGCCGCCGCGAGTCTCGTAGATCGCGTACATGGCTTCCGGGTTGAGTTTCTCGGAGCCATCCAGTATCTCGGAATCCTCGCCGATGGTGTCATGGATTTCCTGAATGCGGTTGTGTAGCTTGTCTTTGAGGCCGAGATTCTTGTCGAGTTTGGTTTCAGGCAGGAAGTTGAAGCCGAAAATGAGTTCGTGTTCCGACCCGATACGGTCAATGCGTCCAAAGCGTTGAATCAGGCGGACCGGGTTCCAGTGCAGGTCGTAGTTGATGATGTTGTCGCAGTCCTGAAGGTTCAAACCTTCGGCCAGAACGTCGGTGGCAATCACCATCATCAGTTCGGCCTCGTCCTTGGTGAACCGATACTCCGGGTTGGCCTTCGGCGCGAAGCGGCCAACAATCTTCTCCTTGCTCTTATCGCCGCTGAAGATGACTTCGATGTCCGGGTTCTTGCCGTCGGGGTTCAGGTTGGCAAAAAGGTATTTCGCCGTATCGGCGTACTGGGTGAAGATGAGTCGCTTCGCCCCCTTCAAGGGCTTTTCCGCAAGGCGCTTCTTCAACGTCTGGAGTTTGGCGTCCTTCTCCGGGGTGATCGGTGAGACCAGTTTCAGAATTTTCTGAAGCAGTTCGATGTCATGCTCGATGTGCGCCCGCAGTGCGTTCAGGTCAAAGTCGCCCGCGTCATACCGTTTGGATACCTCTCGGAGGGCGTCCACCAGGGCGCCTTCTTCCAGAATGTCGCTGTCGTACAGTAGATACTGTGCTTCCTCGCCCGCCGGCACGAAGCCCGCGTCCAGCGACGCGACGAAAGTCTGATGCATCTTGAGGAGCCGCTTCACCGTCTCCTTGAAGGCGTACACGCTGGATTCAAACCGTTTGAAAAGCAACACGCGCATCAGGCCACGCAGGTTTGCCCCTGCGCGTTGGAGACTGGTATAGGGCTCCTTCTTTTGTTTCGCCGGTTTGACGTAGTGCCAGAGACCATATCGGGCGTAGGTGAGTTCTCCATCGGGCAGGGCCTTTGTCGGCTTGCCCTTCCGGGGCTTGCCCAGGTGCCCGCGCAACTCCTGATAGAGCCCCTGATAGGTGTCTTCGATGCTGTACTCGATGGTTTCCAGTTCTCGCTTCGGGAAGAACTGATGTTTGCCTCCGACCAGCACGTAAGCCTTCCGCGTGCCCTGGAGGTATTCCTGAAAGCGGTTCGGGTCAACCGGTTCGTGGGTTTCAGCATCGAACCCATACCAGCGCAGGATGTGTTGCCGGGTCCGGCGAACGAGGATATGCGCCAGCAGGTCCGGGAGTTTCCGCTCGGTCTTGTCGATGAGTTTGAAGTAGTCCTTCAGATTCGGCGGGTCCACCGGCAAGTCGGTCCGGTCGTCCTGGTGAAACAGTTTGATCTGGTGATACACGTCCCAGGCGCTCTTGTTCCGGGGTGTGGCCGTGAGCAAACAGCACCGCCGGCCGGTGGAAAGGAAAGTCTGCACGACCTTGTAACGCTGGGTATCCGGGTGCCGGAGATTGTGGCTCTCGTCCACCAGCACGAAATCCCGGTCCTTGTACTTCACATCGTTCAGCAACCGAGTGACGCCGTCCTGTTCGTCTTCACGCAAGAAACCCATCGAGAGGACGCGAGCGTTGAGCTGATAGACCTCGTTGTATCGCTCCCACATATCCACCAGTGGGGCCGGACATAGAACTAGCGGGCGCGCGTGGTCGGACCGCTCAAAGTGTTTCACGATGGCCGCGCCGATATAGCTCTTGCCCAACCCAACCACGTCCGACACAAACGCGCCGCCGAAGTCTCGCACCATCTGGACGGCCAGGCGGACCGCAACCTTCTGGAACTCAGCCAGTTTGCGGAAGATGTCGTCGTCCCAGAGCAATTCCTGCTCGTCCTCCGCTTCAAGCCGGTCTCGGACAAGCGCGTAAAGCGTCTTCATGTAGATGTCGTAAGGACGGACCTGGGCGGCTGCCCATGACTGCTGGAGCTCGGTCATGAGTGTTTCGTCGAAATCCTGCGAATCCTTCCATAGTTCATCAAACCACCGAACCAGCTCCGTATGGTTCTGGTTCCCCTGAACGATGACGTTCAGTTCCGTGTTGTGGGTCAAGCCTGCGAGAGTCAGGTTCGAGGAGCCGACAACGGCAATACCCTTCTCGTGACGTTCGATTTCCTTCCCGACCAGATCAAATACCTTGCCGTAGTCGCAAATGTAAGCCTTTGCGTGGAGCCGTCCTTTCGTGTACACCCGGACCTTCAGCCGCTTCTCTTCCACCATCCGAACAAGGCCGGCGATGAGTTGCTCAGCGTCGTCGGTCTGGTCCATCACGCCCACGGTGTCGCGCAGATTGTCCTGTGTTTCCTGTGCCGCCCTTTCTGCCTCGACGCGTTTCTTATACTGCTGGCCGTCAATTTTCTGGGCCGCCAATTCAGCTCGCATTTGCCCTTCGGCAATGACTTCGATGGTCTCCTTATCAGTCGTGTTGCCAATGAGAAGGCGCAGTTCTTGAAGATTCAACACCCTCTTGGCAACGCTGGTCAGCCCCGAGAGGAACAGGTAGCCCACCGCGAAACGGGCGCGTTCGCTTGTACCGAGCATCTGGCCCAGGTGGTCAACCAACTTCTCGTTACGGTTGTCTATGATGTCGTGCGTCGGCATGTCAGCCCGTTTCCCTCATGGTTTCCAAATCGTGATTCCCGGAATGTGATCGAATCCACCGTCACAAGTAACAATGTCAGCGATGGGGGGCTTGTGGCGGGCCATACAGCCTACATGAATCGAGTCACCCGCCATCAAACCATGTGCCATTCGCTCGGTCTTGCTCTCGACCAACGTCTTCTTACTTGTTCGCAAGAGCCCTACGCCCAAGGAGAACACTGCTTCAAACTGACCTTGGTAATTCGTGAGAAGCGCACCGCGAGTACGGTCCTTGCTGAGCCATTTCTCGACACGCCACGCTTGTGCCTGGCCCGCTGTGCCGGGTTTGACAAGTCCTCGGGCAAACGCCTCCGCCAACATGAGCTTGTGCAACAGGTCCAACATAACCCGCGAATTCACAAAGGCATGTATATCCGCCGCCTGGACCCTCTGGATGAAGGCGTTGCATGTGGCCGACATGTTCGCGAAGTAGAGCGTGAAAATGTTTGTGTCGACAAACACACGCGTACCACTCGGGAGATTAGCCAAGTCCAGCACCGCCATTATTCCAGCAGCTCCTTCATCGCATCCCCAGGCAAACCCGACCAGATGCCCCTGAGCGAATCTGCCGCCTTCTGGCGTTTCTTGGCTTCCTTTGGGCGAAGACTGTGCGCCTTTGTCAAACGCGCGTTGACCATTTCGATAAGGGCTTCGTATACCGCCTCCCGTTCACCCGTTGTGAGTCTGAGCGCATCGAAAACCACGCCGTCCAATTCCGCACGGTCATCCAACGGAGAAAGGGATCCGTCCTCACTGTTGAAACCAAGCTCATCGTGTATTCGCAGGATCGGTCTGTCCTTAAGACTCCTGTATGGCTTGAGAAGGGCTTTGTCGCAGACAACTGGGATCTGCATCCGCAAGAAGTCGGCCATGAAGAAATCCAAGACGCCTTGACCGAGACTCTTATTGCCCAACGTCTCGAAGAAAAAGGCCAGCAATGTTGAGTTGAGATAAGCCGCGAGTATTGATTCGTCGCCCTGCCTGACGTGCAACCGATAGAACCGAAGGGACAAGTAGCCCTGTACGTTATGATAGATAACGAAAGAGTCACTGAAGCTACGGGGCACAAGGATCTTGCCTGCCGAAAGCATCTGTTTTGTGGGTTTGTACCACGGCCGCTGGTTCTTCGTGACTGAACGCTTGTGAAACCCTTGGGATTCACCCCATTCGATGTAGCGCTTGAGGCGGGCTGTCGGGGCGCCCGTCACGACCAAGCAATAGGCGTCGTGGCTGCCGATTTGAATACGTTTGCCGTTTTTCGTCGCATCCTTGATTAGCGGGATGAGGAATCGTTCCTCGATTTCGCCCTCAAAAGTATCTTTGCCCTTTGCTGATGCAGCAGCGTTACGCACCTTGAACCGCCCCGCCTTCTTCTCTACGTCTGTGAGGATGAAGAAGCCATCCGCACCGCCAGTATTTAGGTAGCGCTCTCCCACGAAGAAATCACCGAGGGTGCAGAGGTGTTTGCTGCCCTTCTTTAACAAAGTGAAATAGATATCGGGCGCACGCAGATACTTTCCTCCCCACTTGTTTCCGGTATAGGTGGTATCTTTTAGCAGCGCGCCGTATTTGGGCCCTCGCTCACGCACAGTGAGTGCTGACTCCTGGTTTTCTTGTTGCACAACTTCTAGGCAACCTTCATCAAACAGCGCAGCTTGTTGGATTGGAAACACACGATACTCTGCCTGTGAGTGCCGCTGTGCTGCGCCCTCGATGCCGCGGAACCACGAAGCTGCGAGAACCTGCTCAAACGGCACCCGAAAGAACACGAAACGCGCAATATGGCCGAGACCTGCTCCCTTGGCTGAAGCCGGCGCTGAGAGGAGGACCATGACGGTATTGATGTCTGCGGAAGCGAATGATCGGCGGGCCTCGTTATCGATGACAAGGCGGACGTGACATTGTGTCAGGAGAAACTCCTGGAGATCAGACCCGTAGCCAACATCGAGCCATGAGTTCGAGCAAATGAATGAGAAGGACCCTTTCGGGTTTAGCAGCCAGAGCCCGATGAAATGAAAGTAGATGTACAGATCACTCTTTCCGTTCAGGTCATGTGCTGCGCGCCCAGTGTTGGCGTCATAGGAGAAGAAAGCGGGAAAAGCTTGGTACACAGCGTTGCGCAACTTCTCTTTGTAGCGTTTCTTTGATGTCGCAGTGACCTCGTCCTTTGCCTGGACAGGGTCGGCGATATTCTCCATTCCAACGTACGGGGGATTGCCGATCACGATATCGAACCCGTCCTTTTCATCCTCGAAGACCTCAACGAAGGCGATATCCCAGACGAAGGGAACATTCTGCACGGTCTTGAGGGCAGCGCGAGCGGTGCGCGCCTTGTCCAGCGCCGCCGCGAGGTCATCGGTCTTGGCCTCCAGAGCAGCCCGTTGCTTGGCCGAATCGAGTTTTGCGTCGGCGGCGACCTGCTCGCCAAATAGATTGGATGTCTTCCCGTCAAGCCGCTGCCGGTTCGCCTTGATTTCCGCTTGGATGGCCTCAGCACGGGCATCCAGGATGTCCCGAAACAGACGCAGTTCCTCTTGCCTGATCTGGTCGGCCGTCCTGTATTTCCGGCCGGAAGTATTCTGGTAGAATTTCAACTTCTCGTTCTTGAGAGAAGTGATTCGGGCCTTCAGCGCGGGCTTGATCTCTCGGGATGCGTGAAGCCGGCCGAGATTCACGCCGCCGACCTCCTGAACAAGGCTGTCGCCTTGCCGAATCTTGAAGGTGAAGTGCGGTAGCAGAGGCTCTTTCCTGACCGCTAATTCGGCCTGTGAAAAGTCCGCGTCAACGACCAGCGCCAGCCAAAGCCTCAGCTCGGCGACATGGCACGCCCAATCCATCACGTCCACGCCATAGAGATTCTGGCCGATAATCCGCTTGCGCCGGTCGAAAGCGGTCTCCTTGGGTGCGCCATGCGCCTGGGCGCGGTTCTGGAGGTCGTCAAGGATGTAGAGCATGCCGACAAGGAAGGAACCCGAACCGCATGCGGGATCAACAACGGTGAGGTCGCGAAGGGTCTCAATCACGGCGCGCCATAGCCCCGCCTTTACAACTGCCGCGTCGGCAGCGGTCTTCTCGTCCGGTTCGATGGCAAAGACAAGCTCGTAGAACAAACTGCGGTGTTTATCGCCAACGTGATTGGACAACTGATCTACGAGGGTGAGTCGGCACATGAGATCAATCTCGGTGCGCGGCGTGTAGAAGATCCCGGCATCGCCGCGTTCGTCCGCCTCGGCCGAGACATTCACGAGGCTTTCGTAAACCTTCCCGATCATTTCCGGGTCAACGGCGACTTCCTGGTCGAGCGGGCTGTCCTCCGTGATGGTGAAGTTGTAGCGTTCAAGGAATTTGAACACCTGGGCGAAACGCGCGTCGGACACTGCAAACGAATGTTTGTCTTCGTCGTCGAGGTGGTTCGGGGTAAACAGACCGCCATTGAGATAGGGGGCTGCCGCCAAAATCTTGCGAATCTCGTCAGGGAAATGGCGGTGATGGGCCGTAACCTTTTGATTGAAGGCTTCGAAGAACAGGACTTTGAGCCACTTTGGGAAGAACGTGTCGGTCGGTCCCTTCGACTTCTGGTAGGTTTGCCAATATGTATGCAAGAACTCGTTGTCCTGACCGAGCCAGCGTTTCCGCTGGATGAAGTAGAGAAACATGCAGCGGTTCAAGAATTGCAGGGCGTAGTCGTGCGCCCAATCCGCATCCTTGCTTTGCCGGGCGAGGTCGTCCTGGAGGAGTTGGAACACGGAACGGTACTCGATGAAGAACTGCTTCGTGACCGCTTCCACATCGAAGGCTTCATCGTGGCGGTCCTGGATCGCCATCGGGGAAAGACCGAACAGGTCTCCGCCAACCTGCGAGAGGTCAATCATGCAGAGCCGCTCGGCCGCGGTGCGGAGGCGTTCTTCTGGTCCAACGGCGATGCGGCGTAACAGCCGGCGTTGCTTCACGTCCTGTTCGTACTTCACATTCAGGAAGTGCCATGCCGTCTGGCTCTTGTTCGAGAATACGAAAAGGTAGTAGGGATGCTCGCGAAGAAACTGCTGAACAATGGCGCGCTCCGCGGTGCGCGACGCGCTATCGGTGTTCAACCGCGTGTAGGCAATACGGAAATCGTTGTCCGCGCCACCGGTCGCGAACAAGGTTGGATCAGCGGCGAGCCACTTGGTTGCGCCTTCCGGCCATTTGCGCGGGCTCAAAGGTTGTTGCGCTTGCGAGTAGTTGAGTTCGGTCCAGAGAAGTTCCTTCAGTCCGTTCTCTTTCGTCTCGTGGAGGTGTTGAAGGATGTCGAGAACGGCTTGCTGTCTTTGCACGTCTACCATGTCATCCCTCCGCCTCTTCAAGGGGTTCCGGGACATAAACCCGCTTGAGCGGCATCATGCCCTTGTATTTCGCGTCAAACTGCTCGTAGTGCTGGACAATCAGGCTGACCAGCTCGTCGCCGTCGATCAGCCGGAGATTGCTCTTGTTCCGGGCCGTGTTCACCGCCTGGCTGGTGAAGGTTCCCAGCGTCACCACCATGCCGAACTCGGTGGGGTCCAGCTTGCCGATAAGCTGGGAAACGATGGGATCGCCGACGCTGCCTTCCGTGCTCTTGACCTGTACCTTGATGATCGGCGGCACGAAGCCCAGCTCGTCCTGGTGCGCCACGATGTCGACGCCGCCGTCCGGTCCCGGCGGCGCGACGCGGGTCCGGTAGCCCATCGTCCCGAGAAGATGGGCGACGAACTCGGAAAGGCCGTGTCCCTTCAACTCCTGGGAAAGCGTCTTCAGGATGAAGTCGCGGGTGTTCTGCTCGATGTCTTCGGCCACGTAGGAAACAGTCTCGTCGTCGCCCGGAGCCGGCGCGACCTCGTGGCCGGCGACGGCCGCGAGGAACTCGTCCGCGTAGTTCTTCACTTGGAAGAAGCTCATGGCCGAGCCGATCTCGTACAGCGCCCCCTGGGTGAACTTGGTCCGGGGGAAATCCTTCAGCCACTTGACCGCCCGGCGGTGGGGATAGCTGTCCGAGCCCTTCGTCGTGTGCTGGTACGGCCCGACGATCTCCCCAACGTGGACGCGCTTGTCCCGCTTCGACGGGTAGACGATCAAGTCCCCGTCCTTCATCTCGTGAACGAAGCGGAAGAGCTGGCCGGTCGCCATCGGGTAGTACCCCGGCTTCCTGTCCGGCAGCGCCTCGTGAAGCCGTTCCTTGAAGGCGTCACGGGTCGGCGGCAACGCGGCCAGGTCGCCCATCGCCTCCCAGCCAAGGGCCACCTGGTTCTTCTTCAGGAAGATGCCGTCGGCATCTCCCGTCCGCCCGCCGTGAATCCCCCACAGCGTCGCCGTGCTGTAATCCTTCGTCGTCATGTGTTGTCGGCATCCTCCGCGGCATGGCCCGCGTTGACCCACTCGTCAATCTGATCCTTCTTGAACTTCCACAGCCGCCCGACCTTCTTCGCGGGCATCTGCTTGCGGTCGATCCATTTGTAGATCGTGTCGCGCTTGACGCCCAGGTAGGCGGCTACCTCGTCGACCGATAACCATCTGTCTTCCATAGTGCTTTCCCTCTTTTGCTCCGAGGGTGAGACGTGCGCGGCCGAAAGGCCGTCGCACGGTGTTTCGGAATGTAGCCGGACGTGTCCAATAGGGCAAGCTCAATCCGGCTGAAAGCGGCCCGGTAGGGCCGTTCAGCCGGCGAGAACTTCCCGGATGGCCTTGATGTCGCGCCAAGCCGTCTTGCTGGTGGCCTTGGCAGCGATCTCCGCCACCTGTTCCATCGGTGTCTTGCTCTGGCCGTTGGTGAGCAGGCGGGGCATGGCGGATTGCAGGGCGCGGCGGAACTCCTCCTGCCCCGGCTGGAAGTAATGCTTCAGCACGATGTCGGTGGTCTTGTGGCCGGTGACCTTCTGGACCAGTTCCAGGGGCACGCCGGCCGTCAGGGCGAGCGTGACCCACGTTACCCGGAAGCTGTGGAAGTCGCGCAGGGAAGCGCGGCGCAAGCCGCCTTCCCGTTCGGCGTGAATCTCGCCCCGGACTTTCTCCTTCTTCCCGTTCTCGTCTTCCTCCGCGTCCTTGAACCCGGCGGCGGCGAACACCTTCCGCACCCGCCAGGTGATCCCATCGGGATTCGCCTGGTACATCTCCGCCTGCTCGGGGAAGACATACGCTTCAGACGCCTTCCACTGGCTCAGTTCGTCGTAGAGCATCGGGAATATGGGAATACTCACGGTCTGCCCGGTCTTGTTGGTCTTGACGGTGATGAACCGCTTGCGGAGGTCCACGTCATTCCATTTCAGCAGGCAGCAGTCGCCCCGGCGCATGGCCGTGCAGATCCCGACAATGAGCACGGGCCGGATGAAGTCGTCATCGCGGGCGGCGTCCACAAGGGCCTTCAGTTCCTCCGGGGTGAACGGCTTGCGGAAGACAGTCTCGGTCTCGCGAGTCGGAATCCCGGAGAAGGGGTTGATGGCCCCGGCGGGCATCAGGTGTTTGAACGTGGCGCGACACAGCTTCAGCGTGTCGTTCCACGTCTTGGCCGTCACCCCGCGGGCTTCCTCGGCGTCCATGAACGAGCGCGCCAGCGCGCGAGTGACATGGGCGATTTCCAGCGCCTTGGGGTTCTCGTGCCGCACGAAGGCCGCGAAGCGGGCGAGTGTGGACCGGCACTGCTTCGCGTAGCGGGGATTCGGCTTCCGCTTGCGTGGGATCTTCGCCCACTCCTCCGGCAGGTCGGCCAGGGCGACCGTCTCGATCTGCTCGCCGGTCTTCAGCTCGTAGAGCTTCTCGACCAGGCGGGCGGAGCCGCGCTTCTGCCGGGCCTCCTCCACGATGCCTTCGAGCTTCGCGAGCGCGGTAGCGCGCGAGCGTTCGAAGGCCGTGTCGCCCTCGTCGCGCAGCGACAGGGAGGCCGGCGGGTGGCCGCCGATCTTGACCCCGAGATTGTCGCAGTACCGTTTGCCGTTGATCTCGTAGCGCCCGTACCAGAACGGCCGGAGCGTCCCGTCCGTATTCTTCCTGAACTCAAGAGGCATCGCACACCGCCTTTCGCTGTAATAATCCAAGCTCCTGAAACTGTCAGGAACATACAGCCGCAGACGGGACACGCGCAAGCAGAAAAACCAACCAATCCACCAACGGAAACCGGACGGAATGCTAAGAAATGCTAAGTATAGGCGGCATACGCCGCGAACGCTTCCGGCTCATAACCTGAAGGTCGTTGGTTCGAATCCAACCCCCGCTACCAATTTAGCCCAGGCATTTATGCCTGGGCTAAATTGGTATTGGGGCGGTGCGCCCGCTTACGATCCCGATCGCGAAGCGCATCGGGACCCGCAGGGTGAGGGGATCGGGAGATCGCCGAATCCATCCAAGGGGTGGACTGACATTGACCTTCACGGACTCTCACGGACAGACACAGTGCTGACTTCAACGGGAAAAGCTTTGTCTGGAGGAATCTCGGTGTTCAGAGTGACGGGCATGGACAAACACGGACATAAACGGACTGACACTTCATTGATTCCGCAGCATGGCGGGTATCGGAATCTTAAGAGCTTCCAAATCGCCGAAGTCATCTATGATGTGACTGTGCGATTCTGTGAGAAGCACGTTGACCGATTCAGTCGGACGCGGGATCAGATGGTGCAGGCGGCACGCAGCGGGCGACAGAATATTGCGGAGGGAAGTATGGCTTCCGCGACCTCGAAGAAGACTGAGTTGAAGCTCACTAATGTGGCTAAAGCCAGTCTGGAAGAACTGAAGCTGGACTATGAGGACTTTCTGCGGCAACGGGAGTTGCCGGTGCTCGAGCCGGGACACCCTGCTCTGAAGAGGTTCAAGGCACGGCGATGTGCGACTCTGAGGGATGTGCGGCTTTGGGTTGCTGACGAGGTGAAACGGACAGACACGGACCAGCACGGACGAACACGTCACATGTCAGTCAGTGAAAGTCCGTGTCTGTCCGTGCCCACACTCGTCGCAAACGCAGCCCTCTCGCTCCTGAATCTGGCCTGCTATCTCCTCGGACGCCAACTCGCCACTCAGGCGGAGAGCTTCGGGGAACAGGGAGGCTTCACGGAACGCCTTTATCGCGTGCGTTCACAACGCCGCCGTTAGCCGGCCACATACCGCACGATCTGGGCCACCGCGAAAGTTACCGCAAACGCGATCGCCAGAGGCATGAGCGCGCCCACGATCGTCCATTTCCGACTGCGCGTTTCTTTCCAGATGGTCATGATGGTGGTTGAGCACGGGTTGTGCAGGAGCGAGAAGAGCATCAGGTTGACAGCAGTGAGCATCGTCCATCCGGATTGATCGATCAACAGCCCACGCAATTCGGACATACTGTCGAGTTCGAACATCATGCTCGCTCCGGAATAGGCCATCAACATCGTGGGCACGACAATCTCATTCGCAGGGATCGCGATGATATATGCGAGGAGTATCACTCCGTCCAGACCCAGAAGGTGGCCGAAAGGATCGAGCCAGCCCGAAGTCCAGGCCGTAATAGACTGTCCCCCGATGCGGATGTTGCTGCACAGCCAGATTACTCCTCCCGCAGGAGCGGCCATGATGAGCGCTCGCCACAGTACGAAGGCCGTACGATCAATTAACGAGGTATAGAGAATCCTGATCAGATTCGGGCGTCGATACGGTGGAAGCTCCAATGTGAAACTGCTCGCCTCTCCCCTCAAAACAGTACGGGAAAGTATCCACGAAACGATGAAAGTAAAGAGTACGCCGAGAAGAACCACGCCCACAACGGCTCCGGCAGCAATCAGTGAAGCATATGCCGGGGGAAAAGCCGCGGCTACAAAGACAGTCGCGAGCATAATCAAAGTCGGAAAGCGGCCATTGCAGGGGACGAAGTTGTTCGTCAATATCGCGATCAGACGCTCCCGGGGCGAATCGATGATCCGACAGGCAATGACTCCGGCTGCGTTACATCCGAACCCCATACTCATGGTCAGCGCCTGTTTGCCATGCGCGCCGGCCTTGCTGAACAGCCAATCGAGATTGAAACCTACCCTCGGAAGATAACCGAGGTCTTCAAGAAAAGTGAACATGGGAAAGAAGATAGCCATCGGTGGCAGCATCACGGCTATGACCCACGCCAGCCCCCTCCAGACACCGTGTGCGAGAAATCCCGTCAGCCACCAGGGGGCATGCAGAAAAGTCAGCAACAGGGCAAACTGATCTTCAAGCCAGAACAGCATTATCGCGAGCATCTGTGACGGATAGTTGGCGCCGACGATGGTGATCCAGAAGACCAGACCGAGCAGAGCGAGCATAATAGGCATGCCAAAGATCTTCGAAGTGATGACACGATCGAGTTTCTGGTCGAAGGTTGTTCTCCCGCCCCTGCCCTTCACGGCCTTCCCCGCGATGCTCTCTGCATCCGCATAAATAGCTTTGACGACGTCGTCGCGGAAAGATCCATGGAGAGCCTGGCGTAGCTCATCAGCCCGGCGCAGCAACGATGATGAATTCTGGGTGCGCTCTATGCTCACCTCAAGCCCTCCGCCAATGCGGCCAGCTCACCGCTGTCGACCGCATTTTTCACTTCCACATCGCCGTCAAGAAGTCTCATTGCGACCCATCGCGCATTTGGAAGTCCGGGAAAGCGTTCACCAACCAGTTCAGAGAGTTCATCGACGGCATCTTTCACGCGGCCGTGCGCCGATATCTTCCGCGGGGATGTCGCGATGGATCCGTTGATGACACCTGTGACGGCCTGGAGGAGCTGTGAAAAGCCGGAGCCCGTGCGTGCAATCGTGGGTATGACCGGAACACCAAGCTCCCGAGCGAGTGAACGATGATCGATATCCATGCCTTTGCGCTTCGCTTCGTCCATGAGGTTGAGACATACCACCACTCTGTCCGTAATCTCCATCACCTGGAGAACAAGGTTCAGATTCCGCTCGAGCACGGTGGCGTCCACGACGGTGACCACACAATCCGGCCGGCCGAAAAGGATGAAATCGCGTGCGACTTCCTCGTCCACGGAGGCAGAAAGCAGCGAGTAGGTTCCCGGCAGATCAACGAGCTTGTACTTCCCGCCCTCATATTCGAATCCTCCCTCCGCCCGTGTTACTGTCTTGCCCGGCCAGTTTCCGGTATGCTGCTTCAATCCTGTCAGCCGGTTGAAGACCGTGCTCTTCCCCGTATTGGGATTTCCGGCCAGGGCCACGACATAGTCGAATTTCGCGGCGTCGATGCCCAGTTGACGCATGTTGACCGCGCAGCTCCTGCACCCGCCGCATGCGGAGGACGACGGCTGAAGTTCGATATCGTTATTCATACAGCCGATTCGACTCCTTCAATCAATACGTTCTTCAATTGATTCCTGCGCAGGGCGATTAACGAACCGCGAATCTGAAACGCACTCAACCCGTCGAACGCGCTTTCCATGGCCGCCTCGATCCGGGTTCCAGGCGTAATGCCAAGATCCAGGAACCTCCTCCTTGTCAGACCCGCGCAATCTTCGGCCAAACCTTTCACGAACGCCTTCTGGCCAATCCTGAGTTCAGCGAGTGTGGCGACCCGTTCCAACGGCAACGAGGGTGCTGCCACCACATGAATATTGCCCGCCACCAGCGGTGACAGGACAAATTCATCCGTGCCGGTAGAAACCACGATTCGCTCAGGTACGGCTTCGAGTATCTCAAGAGTCATCCCCGGCTTGAGGTCGAGCGCGACGATCTGGCTATACACGGCCGGTGGTTCATCTTCGATATGAACGATTCTGCCGGGTTTCATTGTCTCCCAGTCGCAGAGGGCAACACGATGCAACTCAGGCATTGCACCGGAAGCGCTGGGGATTGGATCGCCGTGCGGATCTGTCGCGGGATAGCCCAACTCCACTTCGAGGCGGTCAGCGTCCGCCTCACTGAGCAAGTGCTCTTTCCTGTCTGCCCTCTTGTGAACCTTTTCCAGGGGGACCCCAACCTCATCGACGAGATAGCGCTCGAGAAGACGATGCGCGCGCAGAACGCGAAGCGCCAGATGCATGCCTTCCGCGGTCAGTCGCAGACCGATACCCCGCGTTTCTATCAATCCCTGGTCGGTCATTCGGCGAATAATCTGAAGCGCGCGCCCCATGCGAATGGACATATGACCTGCCAGCGACTCAGCGGTGGCCCGCGTTCCCAGAACCTGCATCGCTCGAATATGCTTGAGAGCGTCCTCTATTTCCTCGCGCACGATCAGCTCTCGATGATGCCGCCACGCACGCGCCAGAAGGCGCAGGAGCAGAATCACGGCAACCGTCCCCGCCGTCAGTGCAATAAGACTTAGAATCCGTTCGCTCATTTTATTTTGACTAATCAAACTAGATGGTTTAATGACTCAAAATAGTAACTCATAACTTCCGAGTGTCAACTTATGCCTGTCGAGAAAAACGCGGAGAATTGAGAGATGCCAAGCAGTACGGTCGAGGATTATCTTAAGTGCATCTATCTTGAGGCGCAACGGCGCGACGGAATGCTCCCGATGGGGGCCCTCGCCCGGGCCATGAATGTGGTTCCCGGTACAGCCACCGCGATGGTCAAAACTCTGTCCTCCGATCGACTGGTCAACTACAGGGCCCGCGTTGGCGTCTCTCTGACGGATGCCGGGACTGAGATAGCTCTTCAAGTAGTACGCAGGCACCGCTTGATCGAGTTACTTCTGGTCCAGGTGCTGGGGCTGGACTGGTCAGAGGTCCACGGTGAAGCAGAAGCCCTCGAGCATGCTGTGTCTGATCGCGTGATTGACAGGATTGATGCCATGCTTGGCCATCCGAGAGTCGATCCGCATGGCGACCCTATCCCCTCACCCGACGGAGCATTTGCTCTTGTCGGAACCGTCTCCCTCGCCGAGTGCCCCCGGAAAGTACCCAGGACCATCGTACGCATACTTGATCAGGATCCGGACTTCCTGCTGTTCGCGGAGAAGAACGGGCTTATGCCCGGACAGAAAGTCACCGTGGTGTCGCGCGACAAGTCGTCCGACGCTGTAGAAATCAGCGTCCGAAAAGGCAAGAAGCTGACGTTGGGCTCTTCTGCTGCGCGAAAGATCCTTGTGGATGAGGCAAGTTGATCCAGTCCGATCAGTGACGGAACCGCAGATGCTCAAGTCGTGATATCTGCACTGGAGGGACGGCTTTCACGCCGTCCGCAGCCGCGGTGCAACGCGGCCCTCCAGAGAAAACGGCTGCAGGAAGCTTACTCCACTTCAAAGCTTTCCCGCACATCGAGCTCACCGCCCTCACTGGGACGAATGTACACCTCGGTGCGCCGGTTCTTCTGCATATTCTCTTCCGTATCATTCGGAGCCAGCGGACGATCGAAACCATAGCCGGCAGATGTCAGGCGAGACTCTTCGATGCCGCCCACGTCCGCGATATAGTCAAGAACCGCGTTTGCCCGGCGCTCGGAAAGGCGCTGGTTGTATTTCTTCGAAGATTTCGGGCGCTTATCCGCGTGCCCTTCAATGCGAGCTGTTGCGCCATCATCCCGGCGTAACACTTTTACGACAACATCCAGATCCGCAAAATACTGCGAACGCACATCAGCTTTGTCGTAGTCGAATTCAATGTTCAACGTATAGAGCAGCAAATCATCCGAAGGGTCGAGAGGGTTGGTGCCATCTTCTATTACTTCGTGCCCGTCGCGCACACCGCCGTCATCCGTGTCGGAGTCAAGAGGATCGGTCTTGTGCGTATGCACTTCCGCCCCGTCGAGCAGACCGTCATAGTCGGTGTCGGGATTCAGCGGATCCGTGCCATAGACGTTGACCTCTTCCCCGTCGGAAAGTCCGTCGCCATCCGTGTCAGGATTGAATGGGTCCGTGCCGATCTCGGCTTCGCGGGCATCGGTCAGCCCGTCGCCATCGCTGTCCTGAATGCCTCCGGATACAGAATAGTCGGGAGGGACAGCCGCGCCCCAACGCCAGTTGGCTCCAACGGTGTACAGGGTATTCACTTCCGTATCGCGACCGGCCACAATGCCCTGTGCTTCGGCACGCACGGCCCATTCATCACTGAAGTGGTAGAACATGCCTATGCCGCCAAGTCCAAGCAATTCAGTCTGCTCACCCGGCAGCGGAGCGTCGCCCCAATGAACGACACCCGCACCGGCAATCAGATACGGATCCCAGCGCAAGTCTTCCACATTGCGAAGATGCATGAGAACGTTACCCGTCAAACGAACTCCCCATGTGTCACCGTGCAGATCGCTCCGGCGAGGATCGCCGAATTTGCGGGCATGCAGAACGGGCATCCAGTTGAACTCACCTTCCACCGTCCACCGCGGGTTGAAGTCATACCCAAGCCGACCGGAAATCAGCCAGCCGTCTTCGATTTCTTCATCGCCCTCGAACTTGAGCTCACCGATGCCAAGGCTGGCGGACCAGGGAGCCGTTTCAAAGAGGTCTCCCTCCGCGAACACGTTGTGAGCGAATACACCGATGAACAACAGGGCCATAAATACGACAGCAAAGTGCTTTTTCAGGAACATGCTTCTTCCTCCATCTTTGACGATTTGAAGCTCGTAATAACGTATCAGTATTTGTCGACTACGCAATTCAAAACGGGGGCGAGAAATCCGGGAAGGACGTGCGAAAGGTCTAAATCGCTGTCAAGCCTGTCACGAAGATCAGGAGAATGAATACCAGGATCCCGGCTAACCCTATAGACATGTATGGGAGCGGGCTGCCATCTATCTTCCGCCTTTCCAGTTTGGAGAAGATGGCCAGCACAGCAAGGACGAGGGATATAACCAGGACGCCCAGGAATGCGATCCTGTTCTGGGTTAAGTGAGGAACCGGCCCCGCGCCGGGCGACCCGGAACCATGCACGGCCGCAGGGCCGACGATCGGGAAGATCATGCAAAGGAACAGGAACGAAACCCCCGAAACAACGGTCAACACACTCCCAATCACCGGCAGGGAGAAAAACGAACCTTCAAATCTTTCTTCAGTCATGGTCGATTGTCCTTACTTTCTCGAAGCCCGGCATTCTACGGCAGCGTCCCGCGGACGTAAAGGACTACGTCCCCGGAGCGGCAGCACTCACATCATGGAGCGAGGCCGTCACATGACACCGTCACTCCACATTCAAACCTGCCAGGTAGTCGTTCAGAGCCTGACGTTTTTCATTCTCTTCCGTGCGCAAGGCATCAAGTTCAGTATGGATGGCATCTACTTCGTTTTCCTGTTCGGCAAGCTTCCTCTCCCACCTCGAATACGTCTCCGAGTTGCGGGCCACAGTCTTCATGTTCTGCCGGACGCGCTCCTGATCCTGCGTGATCTCCTTCAGTCGGCGCTCCAGGGCCTCTCTCCGGGACTCGATCCTGTCGAGTTCCCGCTGACGGGCAACAAGTTCTTTCAGCGACTGCTGAAGTTTTGCTGAACCGGCCTTCTGTTTGAGATAGATCTCTATCGTCGAGACCCGCTGGTTCGACAGCACGACCTGCTGGTCAGCCAGGCGCTGCTCCTGAACAAGCAGTTCTGAGCTCTTCTCCGCCTTCAGATTCATCCTGAATCGGTAGAGATCACCCGTATCTTCTTTCGCTTTCTCCGGACTGACCAGATCCCACATGCGCCTCTTCGGATGTTCAACAAGAACGGTACGATCTTCATCACGCTTGTTCCGAACCTTGTATGTTGTCTTATCGACATACTTTCTCTTCAGAATCAGGGACCCGTGAACAATCTTCATCGAGACGATTTCTTCCGGATCGCTATCCCTCTCTTTGTCCACGTCTGTCGCGAGATCCAAAGCGTAGGAAAGGAGACGTTTCTCACCAATCTGCGTGTCCGGCATTCTCGCATCGCCGGCATAAATACCATCTTCGAAAACGGTTACCGGTCCCTGCATTAGATACAGACCGGATGAGTTCTTGAGCTGCATGCCGTTAAGGGGATGCCGCGCGTCCACATCTTCGTTGTAGATCGACAACGCTTCCGCTTCCACGGATGCGTTTACGATCGGAAGCATCGCCGACTTCTGGCGGGCGATGGTGATAGGTTCGGCAATGGCATACTCAAACAGTTCGCCCGACTCTCTTCCCGACGCGGCGGAGACGGCGCCTCTCTCGAATGCTTCCGCATTGATGCGGCCACCTCCACCGGCGGGCGCGGCCGCGACCATCGGGCGCCCGGCAAATACGCCGCGCATGGCCTTGCTTTGCATCCCGATGGACGAGTCAGCCTCTTCCATATCGGCCATAACCATATCGGCGGCGTACTCGGTCGGAACGACCGACTCGTAGAGATTCATCTGGACTTCCGGACGCTGAACGTAGATCGGATCATAGAGATTCTGAATAAAGGAGATCGGACGGCCCGACACCAGAGATACGGCAACATTCTCCCAGTCCTCGTCCGTGGTGTTCTCAACGTGAGCCCATCCCTGCAGGAAGGCCTTCTGACCATCCAGCACCATGCGGTAGCTGGTCTTCCATACTGGAGTCTCAAGCAGGTAGCCGACGCGCACTTTGCGTTTTCCCTCTCCTCTGAATCCAAACCGCACGTTCTTCCTGCCCGTATCAAGCGTGTCGGCGAGAACGTCCAAAGCGGATTGAAGATCCTCGCGCACGCCGTCATCGACAATATCCAACTGCTTGATGTCATCGAGCGAAATGCGCTGGATGCCAAGCCCTGCCGCCAGTGTCAGTAACTGTTCCTGAACCACGACGTCATCGTCCCTTTTCGTTTGAGTCTCCACGCCGAGGATTCGCCCTTCCAGATCAGAACCGC
>JAHIZV010000150.1 GCA_018814445.1 Verrucomicrobiota bacterium
CCGCATTCCGGGTGGCCTTGTTGAAGTAGACCACGGTGTTCTGAATCACGGTTCTCGAATAGCTCGGTCCAGAGGCCAATAACCCACCGCCCTCGAACTCCGCCGTGTTCCCGGAAATCGTACAATGGCGTAACTCCATCGGGCCGTAGGACTGCTCAACACCCCCACCCCGTTGCCCCAGATTGCCGCTGATGAAGCAATTATGGAGCGTTGCCGTCGTACTCGATCCATTCTCACAGTAGACCCCTCCCGGCCCATATACTCCGCGGTTGCCCCTCACCACACAGTTTCGAATCAGCGCGTTCTCCTGGATACTGACACCCCCACCGGTATTGGCGGTGTTGTTCGCGATCAGACAGTCCTCCAGCAGCGCATAGTCGCCGGACAAGTAAAAGCCGCCGCCTCCATTCTCCGCCCGGTTGCTGACTACGATACATGACCGAACCACGAGCGCCGTTCCGTATGCCTCGATCCCGCCTCCGCTGTTGTCGTTGGTGGCGGTGCCGTTTTTAATCGTGAAGCCCTCAATCGTCACGTTGGAAGCTACTATCGAGAAGCAACGGTTACTCGTCACTGGCCGGTTGCCGTCGATGAGAGTCACGTCCGCGCCGTTCACGCTTTGGATGATCACCTCGTTGGTGACGTCCAACTGTGACAAGAGCGCATATACTCCGTTCGTCACAAGAACTGTGTCATCGTCGACGGCCGCATCCAGCGCCGACTGGATTGTGTGAGAGGCATTGCTCCAGGCGTTGTACGGAGGGGCGGGATACGGACTGTTGGTCCAGACGTGACGGGTCGCGGAAAAGGCATGCGTAGCCGAAAAGGCCAGCAAGAGCAGAATGCCAAGCCGAGAGATCTTCATGACCACCTCCTTACCTCACCCGCAATGGTACTCCTCAGCAACCCCTGCTATCAAGTCCTGATGACATCTCCCGGGCGCTGTGGTAACCTTAGTCAACGGCGGAACAGATAATGTCCATCCTCATCAAAAACGGCGAAGTTGTTACGGCTGAAGCCCGTTTCAAGACGGATGTCCTGTGCGAAGACGGGACCATCACGAAGATCGCTGCGAACATTGATCCCCGGCCGGATACCGAGCTTATCGATGCTTCGGGGAAACTGGTCTTTCCCGGCTTCATCGACCCCCATTGCCACGCTTACCTTCCTCTCGGAGACATTCAGACTTCCGACGATTACACATCCACGAGCATCGCGGCCGTGGTCGGCGGGACAACCTGTTTCATCGATTTTGCGACGGCGTATCGTGACGACACGCCGCTGGGCGGATTTGAGAAATGGATGAATGCAAGCGAGGGCAGATCCGCCTGCGACTACACTTTCCATCTCGCACTTTCGCAGTACAACGAGACCGTTGAGAAAGAAGCGCGCAAGGTTGTCGAAGAAGGTGTCGCATCCTTCAAGGTATACCTCGCATACAACGCCTCCGTCGGCATTGAGGACGATCAGCTCAACCCGATTCTGAAACTGGCAAAAGACTGCGGCGTCATTGTCTGCTGTCATTGCGAAAATGACGCGCTGATTTCTGAGCGGCAGAAGAGACTTCTGGCAGAAGGCAAGACCGGACCGGAATGGCATCACGAAAGCCGTCCTCCGTTTGTCGAGGCCGACGGCAGTCGCCACTTCGCCGCCGCGCTCGAAGCGACCGGGGCACACGGTTACAACGTGCATTTGAGTTGTCGTGAAGCGCTCGAAGAAGCCGTTGCCGCTCAGAAACGCGGCGTTAATCTGTGGATCGAAACCGTCATTCAGTTTCTGACACTCGACAACAGCCTGACGAAACTGCCGGACTTCGAAGGGGCGAAGTACATCATGTCTCCACCCCTGCGCGAGAAAGAGCATCAGGACGTTCTCTGGAAGGCGCTGGCCAACCGGACAATCAGCACGGTCGGAACCGACCACGCCCCGTTCCATTTCAAGGGACAGAAAGAGCGCGGCCGCGGAGACTTCACAAAGATTCCAGGAGGGCTCGGATCGGCAGAGCATCGAGTCGACCTTCTGTGGACCTATGGGGTGAAGGAGGGCCGCATAGACGAGCAGACCTTGGTCGATTGCGCGAGTACGCAGCCTGCAAAGATATTCGGACTCTATCCCGGGAAGGGAACCATCGCAGTAGGCAGCGACGCGGATATCGTGATCTACGACCCGGATTACGAGGGCGTGATCTCAGCAGCGACACATCATATGAACATCGACTATAGCTGCTACGAGGGAACGCCGGTCAAAGGACGGCCACATGTGGTTCTGGTAAGAGGACAAGTTGCCGCAAAGGACGGCGAGTTTGTCGGGTCCATCGGCCGCGGAAAATTCGTTCCCCGCGAATCCACTCACTTCTAGCCGCCCGCTGAAGCGTCGGCTAGAGTTCGACCAGATCCGCATGAATCACCATGCCCTCCAGAGCGGCTATGGCCTTCATCATTTCCTCTGTCGGTTGCTGATCGACCTGGATCGTTGCACATGCCGCCTCCGCGCCATCGAAGATCAGGTTCTGCATTTCTTCCGCATTGACCTGGCCATCTTTCAGGATGTCCAGCACGGCGGCCAGCACGCCCGGACGATCATAATGCCGGACGACAAGCTGCCACTTCGCGGGCGTCACGCCCATGCGATTCACCCAGTTTTCGACGCGGCCTGTTTCGATGAATACTTTAAGAACACGCACCGTTTCGGCGGCTACGGCGTTCTGCGCCTGTGTCGTGGACGCGCCTATGTGATGCGTCCCGTAGACGCCGTTCAGTTTTGCAAACGCATCATCAAAGTCACCGTCCTTCCCCTCAGGCTCATTCGCGAACACGTCGGTTCCCACTCTGATTCTGCCTGCTTTGACGGCCTCAGCCAGAGCGCCTTCATCAACCACACCTGCTCGCGCCGTATTAATGAAGCACGCACCTTCCTTCATGCTGTCGATAACCTTCTTTGAAATGATCCCTTTCGTATCGGCCGTCTGCGCGAGATGCACCGAGATGATGTCGCACTGCGGGACCAGTTCTTCGATCGATGCGGCGAAACCCACGCCCAGCTCTGCTGCTTTCTCCGGCGTAAGCGAGCGGCTCCATGCTTTGACTTTAAGGCCGAATGCTTTGGCGCGGAGGATTAACTCCTTGCCGATCATGCCCACGCCCACCACGCCCAGGACTTTTCCGTACAGTCCGTCCGCCGCGGAGTACTCGGCTTTGTTCCACTTCCCGTTTCGCAGATCGGCGACGTTGTCCACGATTCTACGATCAAGAGCACAGATCAGTCCCATCGCCAACTCCGCCACGGCGATCGAATTCGTGCCCGGACAGTTCGCCACGAAAATGCCTGAGGCGCTCGCGGCTTTCTTGTCGATGTTGTTCGTTCCCGCGCCGGCGCGAATGATGAGTGAAAGCTGGGTTGAATTGCCGATGGCTTCGGCGGTCACCTCTGTAGAGCGGACGATGACCACGGCCTTATCCGCTATATTGCCGGCGATCTCGCCTGCCCCGAACTTCGGTTCATAGATGACATCGACACCGAGCGATTTCATTTGATCGATGTATTGTTCGGGAAACTTATCAGCTATCAGTACTTTCATCGCACCCTCCAAACAGCAGACAGATGTTGTCCGCCAACCCGGTATTGTCCATTTTTTACCATGTCGCGGCAAGCTCAGTCACACTGGATATGACCGTCCGCCTCGGAGGCGGCAACCGATTCCTTCGCCAGTCTTCTTTTCCAGATTCGCGCAAGGCCGCCCGCTCCCGTCTCCCTGTACGCGGATTGAAGATCGCGGCCCGTTTCGTACATGACCTCGATCACCTCATCAAAACTGATCATGTGTCTTCCGTCGCTCAGAAGAGAATACGTGGCACACTCGAATGCCCCGAGGACCGCTGTCATATTGCGTTCGATGCATGGAATCTGCACGTAGCCCTCGACGGGATCGCAGGTCAGGCCGAGATGATGTTCCATGCCAATCTCCGCGGCGTTCTCGATCTGTCGCAGACTTCCGCCCAGAAGTTGGGATCCGGCGGCAGCGGCCATCGAACAGGCCGAACCGATTTCCCCCTGGCAGCCAACTTCGGCGCCGGAGATCGACGAATTAGCCCTGATAACGATCCCGAACAGCCCCGCCGTCGCCAGTGCGCGAAGAATCTCTTTGCGTGATGCCTGTTCCGATCGCTCGAAGTAGTAGAGCAGGCCCGGAACTACACCGGCGGGCCCGCACGACGGAGCAGTCACAATGACCCCTCCGGATGCGTTCTCCTCCGCGGCTGCCAATCCGTATGCGGACAACAGGGCGATGTCTTTCTGAGGACTCTCCAGCATGCGGGCGCGGGAATATGCCCCCGGCGCTTTCCGGGGCATACGTAATGGTCCGGGCAGCATCGTGGTATCCGGATCCAGCCCACGCTGGATGGATGCGGTCATAGCCGACCAGATGACATCCAGTCGGGACCAGACATCCTTCTCACAGGCTTCGACCAGTTGCCAGAACGACCAGTCGCGCTGTTCGCAATAACCGATGGCCTCGGTGATACCATGTATGGGATATTCCAGGTACTCCTGATCGGTGACGGGTCCGGCATCGTCCTTCAAATACCCTCCGCCGACGCTCATCACTCGCCACGACGCCATCACCGCTCCGTCTTCATTCATCGCCTCGAACAGCAGTGTGTTCGGGTGAGGAATGTCCGTGGTGTGCGTGTCCCAAACCAACTCGTGAGATACGTCGGCGAGAGCGCCCTTTATCGACTCACCGGTCAAGTGTCCCTTTCCCGTGGCGGCAAGGCTTCCGAAAAGCGTCACCCGGATGTGTGAAGGGCTCTGCTCGAGTCGCCTGAGAAACCGGGAAGCAGCTTTCTGCGGCCCCATACTGTGGGAGCTTGATGGTCCAACACCGATTTTGAAGAGGTCGAATATGGAACCGACGGCATTCATGCATATCATTCTACCGAATTGACCGCGGACGGTCACCACATTATGATCTGTTCCGCTTCACACAACGAAGCTGGAAAGGGTGGAGATCTATGACAGCAGGATGCAAACCGATCAGCGATAAGCTCAAAGGCCGTGACTGGCTGATGACTCAGGACTGGAATGACGAGGAAATTGAAATCGCTCTGGAAACGTCGTCTCAGTTGAAAGAAGAATTCAGAGGGGGCATTCCGCATCTGCATCTTCCGAACAAGACCATCTTTCTCATCTTTCTCGACAAATCAACCCGCACGCGGAACTCGTTTGAAGCAGGGGCTACGCAGCTCGGTGCGCATGCGCATTTTATCGATGCGGAAACGTCACAGATCTCGCATGGCGAAAGCCCGAAAGACATGGGCATCATTCTTTCAAGCTACGGCCATGCAATCGCCATTCGGCACGATACGGTGCCCGGCGAAGGACAGACCTACATGCGCGAAGTTGCCAAGTGGGCCGACAAGCCTGTCATCAATATGCAGTGCGACGTCGATCATCCCTGTCAGAATCTGGCCGATCTGATGACCATTCGCGAAGAGTTCGGCAAAGATATTCGCGACCTTAAGATCGCGGTGTCCTGGGCTTACGCGCCGAGCTACGTCAAACCCATGTCCGTCCCGCAGGGACTGATGATGCTGATGACCCGCTTCGGCATGAACGTAACACTCGCGCATCCGCCGGAATACACGCTCATGCCCGAGACCATGAAGATCGCGGAAGAGAACGCGAAGAAGTCCGGCTCGAAAATCGAGATCGTCGCCAACATGGAAGACGCTTTCAAAGACGCGGACATCGTTTACCCCAAGGCGTGGGGCATCCAGAGCCTGTTCGGAAAGCCCGAGGAAGCGATGAAGATCGCACAGAAGTACAAGAACTGGATTTGCGATGAAGAGAAGATGAAGCTCACGAAGAAGAGCTCCATCTACATGCACTGTCTCCCGGCGGACCGCGGAAATGAGGTCACCGACGCAGTAATCGACGGCCCGCATTCACGCATTTTCCCGGAAGCTGAGAATCGCCTGCACACCTGCAAAGCGCTTATGGCTTTGACGATGAGAGACTAACATGGTCCGTGGCCTAACCACAATGGGGCAGAACCAGTTCTTGGAACGTAGGCCCAGCTTGCGGTAAGATACCCCCCGCAACAGGACCTCGGTCCACGTTGTTCAGGCCAGCCGCTTGTGTCTTGTCGGATTCGGGCGGTTGGCCGTTTTTCTGCAACCCCGTCAAGAAGGATTGCACTGTTCGGTTATGGACAGTAATCTGTCCATATGCAAGAAGTTTTTTCATTCCGGATATACGATGGGATCATGACGAAGCAACGTAAGGGCTCTCATCTGAAGAGGCTCCGGGAACGCGCGGGATTGTCGGCGCGCGACCTCGGCGAGCGGATTGGTGTGCGGCACAGCAATATTCTGTTCTGGGAGAACAGCGGAACACTTCCGCGATCGAACATCCTGGTTTCGATGGCGCAAGCCCTGGGCGTGACCGTGGAAGAGCTACTTGGTGAAGCACGACCGCGCCGGGTCGTACAGCCAGGCGGCAAGCTCGGTAGAGTTTTTCAGGAAGTATCGAAGCTACCGCGTCGACAGCAACAGAAGATCGTCGATGTCGTCGAAGCCTTGGTTGCGCAGAACAAGAGTTAGACCTCTCATCCCCCCCATTGCGCGCGTCCCCCCTTCTCTCCTTACACGCGATTCGCCCGGTAAGTTTCTCGTTCATTTCAGAGTTTCCAATGGTTGGAAGTTTTGAGGTGCCAGTTTTCCAATCGTTGGAACTTTTCACGCCGATTTTTCCAATGGTTGGAAAAAATCGCACGCCGTTTTCCAAGCATTGGAAGATTTCAAAGTCACTCCGAAAATGATGCGACACGCATCCACCCCATAGAAGCCGACAGCGAGAGAGAAGAACTTGTTTCTTCTCTCTCGATGCCGGAACCGCGCGGCTGTGATCGTCGCATCATCAACTCGCGTCGACTGCCGCGCGGAGATGGTCACGGATCGCAGATGACGCGTCAGCGTCTTGAGCGAAGCGACGAAAGGAACGCCGCCAACGGCGGCGACCGAGGAGACAGCGGCGGCGTGCGAGGGCGCGAGCTACTGCACCGCAGGCGCTGCTCGGTCGTGTCCTAAATTCCCTGTAAAAAGCAAGTAGCGCGAGGCACGCTTTCAAGCTGCAAAAAGCTAATGGGACTGACCTCCCGGAAAGGAACCTCGCGCTATGAGTAGGATACGACCGAGTCAGATGAAGAAGCAAGCCTTGGAGCAGTTGTTGAATGGAACGCAGACGGCCGGCAGCGGGGGTCTGCTGAGCGAACTGGTCAGGTTATCGGTAGAAAAGACCGTACAGGAGCTGCTGGAAGCAGAACAGGATGAGTACCTTGGGCGTGATCGCTATGAGCGTGGCGGCCAGCGGGGGGTACCACGTAAACCTAAAACGGAAGATCGTCGTCACTGTCCTGTTTTGGTTCAACAGGCGGCGGCAAGGGGGGTGACGGGGAACCCGGCGTTGAAGATCCTGCAGGAGATAATCCCGGACGTGAGGGGTCGCGAGGTTGGATGCGGCCGAGTTTTTCCAAGCGTGACCAGATAGCACCTTTCGTACGTCCGAACTCCTGGGCAATGATTTCTACGTCGACCTCTGCATCGAACTTCTCAAGTAAACGCTGCTCGTCCTCGGGCGTCCACGGCTGACCGGACATGCGCGGACCGTCTGTCTTGCGCACTCTGGATCGCTTCACTTTGTCCAGACCTTCAAGAGCCAGGTACAGCGCGCGTACCGTGTCGCCCTGCTGATAAGGAGAGTCCGGCGGAAAGCGCTCGCCCGTGGGGATCCACGCCGTCCGCGAGTTGCCGAATAATCTCTATCGCTCGATCTGCTTCCATGCCGCGCATGGTACCAGACCGGTCAACCTCTCGGCCAGTGTCGATCAAGCTGCGCGCGGAGGCGGGAGGCACGAAGTGCCCATAACCGAAAACGTCGGCCGCGCTCGGGGGGGTGCCTGTCAAGGCACATGCCTCTGGATTTCGTTTGTCGAGTCAGCAGAACCCTACATCCATCACGGATCGGTAACCCGTTCAGTCGGCCTTAAGTCCGTGAAGAGATTCTGCGAAGGATCGAACTCCATATTCCGGTCGTTCGGTGTGGGGTTCAGGTAGTACGTGAAGCGTAGACTACCGCGACCGTATTCCTCAAAGTCACCGTATACCTTCCCGTAAAGAGCGCTGAGGATGTTGCCTTCAGCATCCTTCCTCGTGCGAACGCGGAAGAAGTAGCCGTCCTCTTGACCTCCGAGGTGGGGAGGATTGTCAGGGCTATCTTGATACGTCCGCTTTAGGAGTGCAGACTTGTATTCATCCTCCGGTGCTTGCCGGGGAAGAGGAAGTTGGCCCGGTGTTACAGAGCCATGACGAACGGGCTGGATACCATCGCCGTCGTTGGAAAAGGACACTGTTAGCGAGTCATCAAACAGTGTGACTGGACCATACCGCGTCATGGCCTTTGTCTGTGGTTTTCTGTCCAGTTTGAAGAGGAAGTCTGAGATTTGTCCTCTCCCATACGGTTCAACCCAATCACCCTTCATTAGGTCAAAGCCAACGGGTTCTCCCTCGACCGGGAACGTCTCGTCATAAGGGATCTCGTATCGCTTTGCATACATGGGGATTGGATCAACAACGCGTTTGAGTGTGAACTCAACAACCGGATTCCACGGCGACCATCGACCCTCAAGAACATTCGTGAAGACGTACTCGATGGCTGGACTCCAGTAGTAGCCTTCGGGCGGATGCGCCATGTACTTGTACTTGCCTGTGTGCCCATCGAGCGCGACAGTGGCCGTCCCGTTTGTATCCGTAACGCCTTCGGCCTGATCGTAGACATTTCTGCCGAAGTCCTCACCCGAGATCCAGTGACTAAAAGTGCTTATCACCACTTCTGCTTTAGAGACCGGTGCACCTGCATCGTCCACGACGCGCAACGTGAGTTGTGCAGGATATTTCTTTTCCGCGTCGGCAAGAACAGAATTCGCCAACAGCCCGACCAACAGTATGGAGAGTATCCTTTTCATCAACGAAGCCCTTTCGACGCAATATCATTGAACACTTCTTGCACATACGGATAAGCGATATTCTTGATGTCGCTGTGCAGCCAACGAGACCCGTAGTCCGGGTTTGAAGTGCGAACCGTCGGCCATCCATTTTCCATGCTGTTCATATCCGCATTTCCTGATCCGGCGGCGCTGCTTATCGAGTTCCTTCCGGCTGCATAGGAAATGGCCGGTATGCCGTCGGCCAGCAGCTGGCCGTACATGGCAGGTTGCTGAGCAATGGTGCTGCCGTTTGTTCCGTAGAGGTCCTCATCGTCGAAGTGCTTGAAGAACGAGTTGGTCATGAGCGTTGCATCGGCCAGGGCATTGGCTTGAGTAGCCGTCAAACCGTTGTAATCCGAGTTGAAGCCCCATCCGGCTTCACTGTTGCCTGGGCCAACGGTGATAAGCCAGGTCCCCTTGAGCATTTCCTCGCTTGCCCAGACATACTCATTGCCTATGTCAGGCACCGCGCCGGTGCTGTTGTTAAGAACATCTTCTCCGCTTGAGTAGTAGTTCCGGACACCCGAAATACCGTTGAAGCGTCCGCGCCAAGTTAGATCGCCACGGCCATCGCTTGGGTCGAACAACAAGTGCCAGTCGCTGGCCCACAGCCGATTGCTGTAGCTTTCCCAGTCAGGGTGACCCATGTCGTCACGATAGATAAGACTTGGATTGTAGGACTCCATCGCCACGGCCGCATTGAGCATGAAGTACGCACTGACGCTAAGGCCGTGGTCCACGATGGCGCTGGAGACCAGCATGTTGCCGAGGCTGTGACCGGCAATGTATTTCTGACCGGACAGTGCGCTCACGGCCGTATCCAGTTCATCCGCTGTCTCAAAGGCATGTTCTACATTGATGTAGTAGTTCGGTGTCAGATCGCCGAACCAGGGCAGCCAGCCTGTTATCTGGCTGTCATTCCCGAACCACGTTACCGCCGTGAACATGGCATGGGAACCTGCGTGATAGAGTCGCTTGAATATCTCCGCATTCCATCCGCGCGCCTGTTGTTCGTTCACACTGTAGCCGTGCACAAAGACGAAGTGTTTCCCGTTGCAGATCGAATCGGGGTAGTTCCCCGGTTCGCTTGTATCCGTTGAGCGGCTGACACTACCTCCACCGGCAGCCCGTAGGTTGACCCAACGGTACATGTCCTCAACACCCGAGATGCTGAGGGCCAGTTCGTTCGTGAAGATGATGCGGTTATCAGAATCGAGGATGTTCAGCACGAGAGGATATGTGGTCGCGTAGCCAGCCTCAACCAGGACGATCCCCTTGCCGTTGTTTTGAATGTCCGACAGGAACGACTGGCTCAACTGAACCCCATTTCCAAGACCGGTGATCTCATTAAGTGTATCGTCGGCCAGGTCCTCGGCGGTGGTCTGGTCCGTGAGGTAGTTCCCTGCATTGGCCGGTGTCAGATCAGTGTAGAGAAAGTTGATGCCGCCGGGCTCGTGCAGGGCATACTTGAAGTCCGTCGTACC
>JAHIZV010000151.1 GCA_018814445.1 Verrucomicrobiota bacterium
CAGGCGGCACCAACTACATTGACCAGTCTATCAGTTCAGACGTTGCGATGAACGGACAAGATATTAGCGGCTTGGGGTCATCCAACGTGACCATTTCAAGCGGCAGTTATGGCGGGGTAGAGGGGTTCAAGATTGTCAGCGGCACCAATAACTACTGGCTACTTCTCCAAGAGGATACAGGCGACACGTTCAGCAGTCTCACTATTGGAGGGGTTGAATATACCACCGCCGCCATCATTAACGCCGGAAGCAATATCACTATTCGCACATCGGGAGGGGCGGCATTCCTCGACTCATCGTTTACAGAGGTGGGGCTAGGAACGTTGACCAGCCTTAATATCGAAGGAAGCAACTACACGGAAAGCGCCATAATCTATGCAGGCTCCAATATGTCTGTCCGTGTCGCAGGAGGAACAAACTTTCTTGATTCTACCGACACCGATACTACCTACACCGGAGGAACCAACATTGACCTCGTGGGGACTTCGTTTAACCTCGACGCGGCAGCGCAGGCGTCCGACGATCTGGCGGATAGTTCCATGCAAGACCTTGCCGACGACACCACACCGGTACTGGGAGCAGACCTTGACGCCGACAGCAATATCATCACCAACTACGGGACGCCAACCGCCGCAAACCACGTTATCGACAAGGGTTATGCCGACACGACTTATGCACCGATAGCAATTACCCCGGTTGACTCAAGAGACGCAACGAACAATATAGAAATGGCGACAAACGATGTTACATGGACCGAAACAAACCAACTCACCGCAGCAATAGCAGGAGGAAGCGTAGCCACAAACGAATCTCAAATAACCGGATTCGCAGGGCTAACAGTATCGGGCGTTTCAAACCTTTTGGACGGAGAGAGTTCATATGCAGACGCAACAAGTTATTACCGGACAGACGATACGGTTGCAACCGACAACGGGACATGGTGGTTCATGTACGACTTCGGCATCGGAAGTAATACCGCCATCACAAAATACATAGTGCAAGGATGGTCTGTTGAAGTAGAACCCAATATGGATCAGTGGGACTTCAAGGGATCGACCAATGGAAGTAGCTGGACAACACTCGACTCCCCGACCAACCAAGCCACAACCTTGAAGGGAACCGTCTTCCATGTTGAGGGAATAATCACACAAGAATTTGCAAATGCGGTTGCATATCGCTACTACCTGTTCACTAACATTTACCTTGCCGCAACAGCAACGGCGTCCACTGATATAGTTCGGGTAAGCGAAATTGAGCTTCACTCCCCCACCACCCCCGCCACCTACTCGACCAACATCTACTACGCGCTTAACGGCGAGACCAACGACTTCACAGAAGGGCAGAACCTTATCTGGAAATCGAATCACGTTGTTGCCGTATCAAATGCCTACGGTCAACTCTACATCCAAGATGGGACCAACGAGTACAGCCTGACCGCTACATATCAAGCCGTCACAGGCATGACAGCCACCAACTGCCTGAACATAACCGCCACAACGAGCAATCTTACGACTACTGTTGCGGGAGTCTACTACGCAGCATTCTCCATAAATGGTGCCCTGGACAATAACGAGAGTGCCGAAGCGGCGATCTTCGTAGACGGGGTAGAGGCACCGCACATAGAGTCCCAAGCATCAACCCCTGCAACAGGAACAGACCATATCAATGTCTCGGCAGCGGGGCTTCTGGACCTTGCAGCAGCACAGGTTGTTGATCTGAGGGTTAAATCGCTGGACGCAGCAGCAGACGGAACGCCAACAATGGTATCGCTTACAATGCACAGGATAGGGGAATAACCATGAACCTGAAATACACACCGATAATGTTAACGTTCCTTCTGTGGGCGATTCTGTCGGCACACGGCGCAGACATCATCCTCAGAGGCACCGTGACTCTCGGCGGCGATATTCCCGCAGACGTGTACCTTGCTTCTAACCAGACCTTCACGGCGACAAATACCTTCACCAAGACAATTCAAGGCACGGCAACGAACGCTTTGACTGTAGGCGGCGAACTACCCGCAGCACTTCACGACGCGGCGAATCTTACAGGAACGGCGGCAGCTATTGACGGAAGCGCTATTTTCAATGTGGACGCTCTTACGCTTGGTGGATTCCCGCCATCTGCTTTTGCTGGTGTAGGCGACGTGTTTCTTGGTTCCAATCAGACATTCATAGCAACCAACACCTTTACGGAAATTATACTTGGCACGGCAAGCAACGCCACGACCGTTGGAGGTAATCTACCCGCAGCATTCGCAACGGCAGCGCAGGGAACGACGGCTGATACTGCTTACCAACCTGCTACGGCGGCATTCACCAATGGAGTTCGAGCCGCACAGACAAACATTGTTGAGGTAGACCCGTGGGCGCAGACAAACGTTTTTCTGGACGCCAATGTTGCCAACGTCCTAACCATCGACGCGGGCTCGACCATCGGCGCGGTGGACCTCGGGAGCGCGACGAACATCCCCGCCGCGAACCTGACCGGGGACGCACCCATAGCCGTGCTGACCAATGCGCTGGCGAGCGTGACGACGAATGAATTGTCCTCGATTGACTGGGACGGGTTCGGCGGTGGCACATCAACGAGCGACGTGCAAACCATCTCATGGACATCACAGCGCACGCCATATCAGATCACCAGCGCATCGACCGTTACCGTCCTCGCCGCATGGGGCAACCTGCTTCGGCTTGACGTGGCACACTCCCCTTGCACGATCACAGCGGAGGCAAGCGTACTCGCCACGAACTACACCTATGACGCGACACTGGAGTTGTACGCCGGGACGAACACCATCGCATGGAACACGACCAGCTATACCAACACGACGTTGCTGGATATCAGCACGACCAAGGTGACGGTGCTGAACATCAACAAGCCGCAGCGCAATACGAGAGCGGAGGTCCGCCAATGAGAAACGCAATCCTGATACTCTTGACGGTGGCAACGATGGCACAGGCACGACCTCGCCAGTTCGCTATCTCGCATACCGAGCAGGTCACGAAGGGGCTTGTGTCGTACTGGTCAATGCGGAACAGCGGGACGAACGTGTACGATGAGTGGGGCGGAAATAACGGGACGGCATCTGGCGGTGTTACGTTTGCGTACACTAACGGGATTGTCGGGACGGGCGGAAGGTTTAACGGTAGTGATGGTGGAGTGAATGTGGCTTATGATGACTCTCTTGCGTTTACGACTGCATTCACTGCGCTGGCGTGGATTAAATCAGATTCCATAGCAAACAGACAAGCATTCCTGACTTCAAAAGATAAGGACGGAGCGACTTGGTTGGTGGAAGTATTGAATAGTAAATTAAGATTCTATGCTTACCCATATACAGATTTATCGTTTATCGGAAGCACGACTTTAGAATCTGGCGTTTGGTATTTTGTGACGGTCGCCTTTACTTCATCCGGAACTTCCAGATTGTATTTGAACGGTACCGAGGATGGAAGTGGTTCTATAGGGGTATTGTCGAGAGATTCTGATCTTGGCTTTTGGATTGGATACGATACTGTGGTGCCAAGGTTTTTTAACGGATCAATCGACGAAGCGCGCATCTACAACCGCTGTCTTTCTTTGCCAGAAATAAAGCAACTGTACCGCATGGGCGGAGAGATACTCCAAAACCGATAAGGATGATCAGAATGAAGTTCAGCGTACATGCTCGATACATGAACCCGTGGATCTTTTTTGATGTCGTATTCGGCAGAGCGTCATTGAGACAGGCGATGCGGAACGGCGTCATTGATGCGGCGGCCGAAATAGGAACTCAAGCCGGTATAAATGCAGCATCCATATTGCGCAGGGCGGAACCAGTTCGGATGGTTTGTGCCGATCCGTGGAGCGGGTATTCGGATGAGTTAGGAATGCCAAACTCAAACGTAGAACGGATAGCGCGACGAAGGCTCAAGAGATTTCCGTCTGTGGAAATTGTGAAATCTGGAGACAGGGCCACAATAGCCAAATCACTCGGGGAATGCTCAATAGACTATCTCTATATTGATGCGATGCACGACTACGAAAGCGTTTCGGCTGACATGAATGCTTATTGGCCGTGTGTTAGGTGCGGAGGAATGATGGCAGGGCATGATATCGTTTGGGCTTCCGTATTTGGGGCTGTGGCAGACTTTAGGGCAAAGCATGGAGTTGATGTACAGTGTAGCGGAACAGACTGGTGGATTATCAAAACACAGGGGAACTAGTGAAATACAACACGATCACGAAGCAGGTTTCAGAGACGGTCCCCGGCGGAATATACGGGGGCATCGACTATCACGGATCACCTCCCGCCGACGTTGCCGAGCGTGCGGGATGGGTGGACGTGACGCCGGAGATTCAGGCGCAGATCGACGCGGCGGCGGCACAGGCGGCGGAGGACGCAGCGGCGGCGGAACTTGTCAGACTCGAAACCCCACTCATCTACGATCAGCCCATACAGGCACGCATCGAGATCCCCGCCATCGACGGCCACGTGTACGGCGCGGAGGTGGACCCCGTGAGCGGTGATGTGATCGGGGTGCAGCGCGAGTCTGTCCGCAAATCACAAGCCGAGTATGAGGCTGACAGGGATGCACGATTCGCAGCACGCGCAGCTCGCAAGGTCCGCATCACGGACGCGGCTAAGGCTGTCACGGCAGCCAAAGGCAAAGCCAACGGGGCCGGAAACAGTGTTGCCAGTTTGCGAGCGGCGGTGGCCGACCTTGCAGCGGCCGTAGAATCACTCACAGCAGAGATCAACTAACAAGGAGACACCATGCCATACGAACCACACGCCGCAACCGCAATGCTAATCGCCACGGCCACATTGTCGCTGATGATTCTCGCCTCAGGCTGTGAACCACTCGGGGGCAGCAACGACAGCGCCGTGTCCGTAGCCGCTTCGTCAAACGCTGTGCCGTCGCCCGTTGAGGTGAACGTCAGCGCATCGCCGAACGAGAGCGATGACCTGAACGTGCAGGTTAACATCTACATCGTGGATGGGCAGTACGGCGACCTGTTGGAGTTGACGCCTGCCGAGGCTGGCAAGTTGATCGACGCAGGGCACACGTTGGAGATGGTGCAATGAAACGCGCTGTATCAATAGGCTGGAATCGAGTTGACCCGCGCAAGTGGGGCGGCTGGCGCGGAGACCTGCCCGACTGCGAGCTGGACGCCTCACGCATGGCCGCCGCCTGCGAACTGCTCGACGCTCCGGCAATCCCGCTACTTACTGCCGTCGCGAACCGTACCATGTGCCGTCTCACGCTCTGGGCATCGTGCTCCGCCATGGCCCCCGGCGACACGCTGATTGTGCACACCAGCGGGCACGGCGGGCAGCGTGTAGGCGGCAATGAGCCGGATGGACGGGAGGAGTACATCTGCGCCTATGACGGCCCTATCGACGATGACACGGTGTGGTACTGGCTTTCCAACGTTCCCGCAGGCGTGCGCGTGGTGTGGTTCTGCGATACGTGCCATAGCGGCGGCATGGCTCGCAATCGGGTTGCCCCGTTCGTGTTCCGGCTCATCCCCGATGAGCTGCAATGCGGCGTGATTCTGATATC
>JAHIZV010000152.1 GCA_018814445.1 Verrucomicrobiota bacterium
CCGATCCCCTGGATCTTGTGAGGCCCGGGTTTGCCCCCGGAAAGAACCGGCGAGCCCTGCGGCTCAACGGCGATGACTTTGACTCCGGGTTTCTTCTGCTTCAGCACCTCGCCGCATCCCGTCAGCGTTCCTCCGGTGCCTACACCGGCGACGAACGCGTCGACTTGACCATCGGTGTCTTCCCAGATTTCGACGGCTGTCGTCGTTCGATGTATCTCCGGATTCGCCGGGTTGTTGAACTGTTGCGGCATGAACGCGTTGGGCGTTTCCGCGACCAGCTCCTCTGCCCTGGCGATCGCGCCGGGCATCCCCTTCTCGGCGGGCGTCAGCACCAGATCGGCGCCGAGTACGCGCAGAAGGTGGCGACGCTCCATGCTCATGCTCTCCGGCATAGTGAGAATGAGCTTGTAGCCCTTCGCGGCGCAGACGAACGCAAGCGCGATGCCGGTGTTACCACTGGTAGGTTCGATAACAACGGAATCAGGCTTGAGTAATCCGTCACGCTCCGCGGCTTCGATCATCGCCAGACCGATACGGTCTTTGACGCTGCTCAGCGGATTGAATGACTCCATCTTCACGGCGACTTTTCCCGGCAGGCCTTTGGCAAGTTTGTTCAACATCACCAGGGGCGTACCGCCGACGGTCTCCGTAATACTCTAGTAGATCGGCATAAGCGGTCTCCTTCCATGGCCCGCCCACCTCGGGCAGACCGTACAGACCAATGTATAGTCGATTAGCGGTTCGTCAAGGGCGTCAAACGGGCCTCCCCACACGAATTTTTCAAACCTATCGCTGCGCTTTCAGCTCTTTGAGCTTATTCAGGACTTCGTCGGCATGCGTCGCAACATCCACTTTGTGGAAGATGTGGGCTATTCTGCCTTCCGGATCGATCACGAAGGTCTTGCGCTTGCTGAACAGTCCGAGCGGCGCCAGCACGCCGTATTTTTTCGATATCTGCTTGTCCGCATCGCTGATGAGGTCAAACGGAACATTGTACTTCTCTTTGAACGACTCCTGTCTGTCCAACGGATCCACGCTGATCCCGTAGAGCATCACGCCTTCAGCCTGAAGGCGCTGAAACCCGTCTCTCAACGTGCAGGCTTCCTTTGTACACCCCGGCGTGCCGGCCTTGGGATAGAAGTAGATCACGACCCATTTTCCCTGCATGGAGGACAAGGTCACGGTCTTGCCGCCCGTGGCGGGCGCCGTGAAATCCGGCGCGGGATCGCCGATGCTCAAGGCTGATGCTGAATGGGTCATAATAACTCCTCCCGCGAGAATTGCTGCCAGCATGATCTGCGTTTTACTCAGTCTCATAATCTGCTCCTTTCTTCCATGAGTTCGTTCAGGATGTTCTTTCCTTACAACAGAATCATCACAACATCTTGATTCCCCCCGCGGGCATCCGTAAAGTGCGGGCTGATCCTGAAGTCTACAGAGAAGGGACCGGTCATGGGCAGCATTTTCAAAGCATACGATATTCGCGGCATCTACGGGGACACGCTTACCGCCGACCTCGCTTTTCAGATAGGGCGCGCTTTCGCGACTTTTCTTAAACCGAAGAAAGTCGTTCTCGGCCGTGACATCCGGCCTCATTCCGAACCTCTTTTCAAGGCGCTCGCCGAGGGCATCACGCTGCAGGGCGCGGACGTCATCGATCTCGGTGTCGTATCGACTCCAATGTCGTACTACGCAAACGGCAAACTCGGCGCGGACGCGAGCATCATCATTACGGCATCGCACAATCCAGCCGAATGGAACGGCTTCAAGCTCTGCCGCGAGCAGGCCATCCCCCTGAGCGGCGCGACAGGCATCAAGGACATCGAGAAGATCGTGCTGGACGGGAGCTTCGATCCCGAAGCCGCGACGCCGGGCGTAATCGAAACGTACAACATCGTTCCCGAGTACATCGAGCACATCCGCCAGTTTGCCGACCTGAAAAAACCGGTGAAGATTGCCATCGATTTCGCCAACGCCATGGGCATCTACGAAGCACAGGTGCTGGACGGTCTGATCGAATTCGACCGCCTGTTCGATACCCCGGACGGCTCGTTTCCGAATCACGAAGCGAATCCCCTGAAGCTCGATACCCTCGAGGACCTTCAGAAAATGATCCGCGCGGGCGAGTACGATTTTGGCGTCGCGTTCGACGGTGACGCGGACCGTGCGGGCTTCATCGACGAGAAGGGCGACGTCGTGCCTATGGACATGATCACGGCCCTGATAGCTGAATCCGTCCTGAAAACGGAAAAGGGCGCCGCGATTTTCTACGACCTGCGCAGCAGTTGGGCCGTCAAAGAGGTCATCGAGGAAAATGGCGGAAGGCCGCTGATGTCCCGGGTCGGCCACGCGTTCATCAAACAACAGATGCGCGATGAGGATTCCTTCTTCGCCGGCGAGTTGTCAGGCCATTACTACTTCAAACAGAACTTCTATACGGAAAGTTCTTCGCTCGCTGTCCTCTACGTCGCGAACCTGGTCAGTGCTTCCGACAAGAAGCTGTCCGAACTCATCGCTCCGATCCAAAGATACTTCGCCAGCGGCGAGATCAATTCTGAGGTGGAAGACGTCAACGGCGTGTTCTCGCGCCTCCGCGAGAAATACGGCGACGGGGACGTGATCGAGCTGGACGGACTGAGCGTAGAGTTCGCCGACTGGTGGTTCAACGTCCGCGCGTCCAACACCGAACCGCTGATCCGGCTGAATCTGGAAGCCAGGACCAGAGAGCAGATGCTTGAGAAGCGGGACGAGGTGCTCGCTCTGATCAGGGCGTAGGCAGATTATTCTCGATCTCTACGACCACTCGGAATCCAACGTCCGCATCCGCATAGTCTTTTGGAAACTTCGTCCTCCGGAAAACAGTGAGCATCTCGGGTTGCCTCTCCGACCACGCTCCGCCGCGAGCGATGGCGTTCGATACGTCCGACGAGGCGCACCATTCAAAGACGCTGCCCGACATGTCGTAGAGTCCGTATGGATTCGCGTCATAGGATCTGACATCCGCGGCTTCAGAAACGTCGAAACATGCTCTCCCTTCTGGCGGGTTCCATCCCCATGGGTATCGCGCCTTCCTGATCCCGCCCCGCGCCGCGCGCTCCCATTCCTCTTCCGTAGGCAGGCGGACACGTCTGCCGCATTCCTGCGACAGCCACTCGCAGTACCCGACGGCTTCGCTATAGCTCACCGAAGCTGCAGGTCTCTTCTTCTTACTCGAGGACGTGCCCGCGCACTCCGCGTATTCCTCGCCCGTGACTTCGTGATCGAGCATCAGAAAAGGCTCCACCGTCACATCGCGGGATTGCTCGCACTCTCGCCCTTCGCGGCTCCCCATCGAGAATGTGCCGCCCGGGATTTCCACAAAACTTCCAAGGTTCGGAAGTCCACCCTTTTGAAAGTTCCAAGGTTTGGAAGTTTCTGCCCGGAAAGTTCCAAGGCTTGGAAGTTTTTCGCGCAGAATTTCCAATGCTTGGAAGTTTCCGTACGAGGCGAAGCCAAGACAGAATGCGGCGCACGCCGCTATGACGTAGATTTTTCTCATACCTCCCTGTTCAGCCGGTGGCTGATTGTATGTTGCGCGAAAGGGCGTAGAATATAGAAATCGGTGGTCATGACATCAAACGCAAACATCGTCTACCTGGACAATAATGCCACGACCCGCGTCGATCCCGCTGTGCGGGACGCGATGCTGCCGTATCTGAGCGAGTCTTATGCTAATCCCTCGAGTCCCTACACCTTTGCGCGCGCACCGATGCTGGCGATCGCCCAGGCCCGTCGGCAGGTTGCCGCACTGTTGAGCGCTGAGCCGGAGCAGATCACATTCACGAGTTGCGGAACGGAAAGCAGTAACACCGCTTTACACTCCGCGCTTCGCGCGAGACCCGGCAGGAAAAGTATCGTGACCACATCTGTTGAGCATCCGTCCATCCTCAGATACTGCGAGAGGCTTGAATCTCACGGGTATAACGTGACGTACCTGCCCGTCGACCGAAACGGACAGCTCGTCCTCAAAGAGCTCGAGCTCTCAATCAGCGACGATACCGCGATTGTTTCAGTAATGTGGGCGAACAACGAAACCGGTATTCTTTTCCCTGTCAGGGAGGCTGCGGCTGCGGCACATTGCGCGGGCGCCCTTTTTCACACCGACGCGGTTCAGGCTTGCGGTAAGGTGACCATCGACCTGTCCGATGGATTGATCGACCTGTTGTCCCTTTCCGCCCATAAGTTCCACGGACCCAAGGGTGTCGGAGCCCTCTTCGCCCGCGATCCTGATCTGCTCAGCTCCTACCTGTTCGGCGGCGAACAGGAGCGCGGCCGACGCGCGGGCACGGAGAATGTTCCGGGCATCGCCGGAATAGGCAAGGCCGCCGAACTTGCGGGTGCGCAGTTGCGTGAGCATCCAGCGGATATCGCCGAAATGCGGGATGCTTTCGAGCAAACGCTGTCCGGCGCCTGCAGTTGCCTCCTCACCGGCACACAGGGCGCACGTCTGCCTAATACCTCGCATATCGTATTTCCGGGTGTAGAAGCGGAAACGCTGATCCATCTGCTCGATTTCGACCATATCTGCTGCTCCTCCGGCAGCGCCTGCGCATCGGGTTCCTCCGAGCCGTCTCACGTGCTGACTGCTATGGGTTTTTCCCGTCAGGACGCGCGCTCGGCATTGCGCGTATCCTTCTCACGTTTCAACAGCAGTCATGACGCGGAGTTCGCGGCCGGGCGCGTGGTTGAAGCCGCGCGGCGATTATCAGGGAAACATCGCTGTTGACTCAGGCGCCCCCTGACTGACATCATTTGATCTTACGAAACTGGATCGCCGGACACATGAGTCTTCGCAAACAACTGAACCGACTCGTTGCACCTCTTCTGCTGGTGGCGACCGTTGTCGCCCTCGTCCTCGCCAACTTCACTCTGTCCGGTCTTCTCCGTGATAGAAGCGGTAAAGACGTCCATGAACAGAATGGCGCCGTAAGCCGCCTGCTGGACCAGCGGCTTGCCAGCTACGCCGAGCAACTGCGGCTTATCAGTTCGCTTCCCCTGACAGACGGGCTCCTCGCCGTCGCCTCACGGCGGGATATCAGCACCACCGATCTTGAGACCCGCTGGTCTTTGCTTTCTCGCGGAGATACCGAAGTGCGGAACGTACTCGATAACGAACTCGGACAGATTCTCAACCAGATCGCCGAGGGCCGCAGTGACATCATCCAGATCACGCTCACGGATTCTGAAGGACACCTGGTCGCCGCATCGGACAAGCCCGCGGCTTTCGGATTCAAAGCCAGCGACTGGTGGATTCACGCGAAGGCGATGGCCGACGGCAAGGCGGTTGCCGAGGGCCTTGATTCGGAAGGAAGAATCGTCATCGCTCTTGCCGTTTTTGAGGTGCAGCGCGGTGAAGTGAGCGGGGTGATGGCGATGACGGTGGACATCGAGCCCTTCATTCGCAGTCTTCCCGAAATGGCGCCCGTCGAAGTCTGCACGATGCTGATAGGCGAGTCCGCGATCTATGCCGCCGGTTCTCGCGATGTCTTTGCTGGTTCATCGGAAACGCTGGCCGCTCAGTTCCGGGACAACACCGCCGCGCGGGGCTGGGCAAACGAAACTCGCTATCTCGGAGTCATCGTGCGCGGCAACATGGACTGGGCCAGACCGGTCTGGGTCGCGACGGCAAAGCGTGAAGGCCGCTTCTCCACGAGTTACCACATTCCGATGTTTCTCTGCATCGCAGTCAGTGCTTTCCTGGTCATCGTGCTTGTCGTCATGCTGACCCGGTCAGGATCGTGGAATCCGCTGAGACCTTACGAAGTACTGACCGCGGCGGGTCAATGGGTGCTTCACAACGCACTCCTGCTTGAAGAAGAACCGGCCGACGATGCCGTATCGGCGCTACCCACGCTTAAGGAATCGAAGCTGACCCCTTCGTCTGTACGCACCGAGCTGGACGAGTGGTATCACCGGTTTGAGCGTGATCTGCAGGACGAAGTGACTCTGCGCACGCATGAGATGCAGAGAGATCTGAATCTTGCACGTGACTTTCAGCAGGCCTACCTCAACCGGCCGTACCCGACTATTCCGGCGGTCCACATCGAAGGACATCTTCGCCTTGAGTTCTACCATCGCTACCAGCCCGCGCTTGCGCTTGGGGGCGACTTCTTTGACATCAACACGCTCGCCCGCGACTGCGCCGGACTCTTCATCGCCGACGTCATGGGACATGGTACGCGAAGCGCTCTCATTACGGCGATCCTGCGGACGCTGATCGGGGACCTCACGCCGCAGGGCCGGAATGCCCGCCATTTCATCACCGAGATGAACCGGCAATTCTGTGATATGGTCAGCACGTCTCCCCAGCCGCTGTTCGCCTCCGCCTTCTACTTCATCGCCGATACGACATCGCGCGTGGCCACATTCACAACCGCGGGCCATCCTGCCCCGTTTCATATTTCACGAAGCCTCAGCAAAATCAACCGGCTCGAAGTGCCTTCACCCCAGGGCGCCGCGCTGGGACTGATCCCGACGGAAACCTATACCGCCGGACACTGCCGGCTGATTCCCGGCGACGTCTTCATCCTCTTCACGGACGGCGTCTTCGAGACCGCCAACAAGGACGGCGACGAATTCGGGCTCATCCGTATGGAGAAAACACTCCGCAAATACATGTATAAGGGCGTGAGCACCATTGTTGACGGGGTCATGAGTGAGTTGCTCGCGTTCGCCGGCGACGAGCAGATCCTCGACGACATCTGCATGGTCGCCTGTGAAGTCACCACGGCCCCGCGCGAAACCGCGTCTCAGGAAGAGAAAAAGGAGACGCCGTCCGACACCAATCCGCATATCGGGTAGTGCGACCCTATCCCCAGTAGAACGTCTATGGGATGACTCTGAGTAGGATTAGGATTACGATTAGGCACGGGCTCCCACACCCCCATACCCCCCACGCGTCAGCGCAAAGCGCATGGCGCTTCCAGCCCCTATTTACAGTGGTCTGACGCTTGACAGGAAAACGGCTTCTGATAGCATCATCCACCCCTTACAAACTCGATCTAAAAAAGAGCGGGAGAGAGGCATCAAAAAAGGACAGGAGTTACTCTCATGGCGAAACAACAGGTGAAGAGTTCGGGAACCGGCTCGAAGAAGAAGTACGTGTACTTCTACGGCTTCGGCAGGAAGAATACGGAAGGTGATCGGACCATGAAAGCGATTATCGGCGGCAAGGGCGCCAACCTCGCTGAAATGGCCAATGCGGGACTTCCAGTCCCTCCGGGCTTCTCTATTTCCACGGAAGCGTGTGCGTACTACTCAAAGCACAATGCGAAGTACCCGCCGGGTATGATGGACCAGCTCAAGGCACAGCTCAAGAAGCTGGAGTCCAAGATGGGTAAGAAGCTCGGTGATCCTAAAGATCCTCTTCTCGTCTCCGTTCGCTCCGGAGCCGCCATGTCCATGCCGGGCATGATGGATACGGTTCTCAATCTCGGCCTCACCGACAAGTCGGTTCAGGGCTTCATCAAACAGACCGGGAACGAGCGCGCCGGCTGGGACTGTTACCGCCGCTTCATCGACATGTTCGGTGACGTGGTCATGGGTCCGACCTCCGGTCTTGAGCATCACGACTTCGAAGTCGAGCTGGCCCGGATCAAGAAGAAATACAAAACGGCGGAAGACACCGACCTGACCGCTTCACAGCTCAAGGAAGTCGTAGACGCCTATAAGAAAGTCTACCAGCGCAAGGTGAAGAAGCCGTTTCCGCAGGATCCCATGACACAGCTCGATCTTTCTATCCGTGCTGTCTTCGGCTCCTGGGACGGCGAGCGCGCTGCAAAATATCGGCAGATCAACAAGATTACCGGACTTCTCGGTACCGCTGTGAACATCTGTACGATGGTATTCGGCAACATGGGCGATGATTGCGGCACGGGCGTGGCGTTTACCCGTGACGGCGCCACCGGCGAAGACATTCCAATGGGCGAATACCTTATCAACGCCCAGGGCGAAGACGTCGTGGCCGGTATCCGCACACCGAAAGACCTCAATGATATGCCGAAAGAGAAAGACCCGATGTGGAAGAAATCCCACAAGGAACTCTGCGATATCATGCATAAGCTCGAGCGACATTATAAGCACCCGCAGGACGTGGAATTCACGATTCAGCAGGGCAAGCTGTGGATGCTGCAGACCCGTAACGCCAAGCGTACCGGTCTGGCCGGTGTGCGTTGGGCCGTTGAGATGGCCCTCGGCAAGAACCTCGCCAGCGGTAAGGCGCAGGATAAGATTCTCACGCCTAAAGAGGCCCTGATGAATGTAACCGGCAACGATCTCGAACAGCTTCTGTTCCCGATCTTCGACATCGCCGCTGAAAGCAAAGCCGCTGTCCTCGCCACCGGTCTTCCGGCCGGCCCGGGCGCCGCAGTCGGCAAGATTGTCTTCACAGCCGACGAGGCCGAAGCAGCCGTGGGCAAAAACAAGAACGAGAAAGTCATTCTTGTCCGCCATGAAACAAGCCCCGAAGACGTCGGCGGCATGTGGGCGGCTCAGGGCATCCTGACCAGCACCGGCGGCATGACCTCCCACGCGGCTGTAGTCGCCCGTGGCTGGGGTAAATGCTGTATCTGCGGCGTAAGTTCGATGGACATCGATTACAAAAAGAGAACCGTCACCGTGGGCAAGAAGGTCCTCAAGGGCGGCGATGTAATCAGTCTTAACGGTTCCACTGGCAAGATCTACATCGGCGAGATTCCGACGGAGGCGAGTCCGGTGGTGTCCGCAGTGGTCAAGAACAGCAAGACTGCGAAACGGCATCCCATCTACAAGATGTACAAGCAGATCTCCGACTGGTCGGACCAGTACCGCAAGATCAACGTGCGCACGAATGCGGATACGCCGAGTGACGCCATTGCGGCCCGTTCGTTCGGCGCCGAAGGTATCGGCCTCTGCCGGACAGAACATATGTTCTTCGAAGGCGACCGTATCTGGGCGATTCGCGAGTTTATCCTTGCGGATGACCTGAAAGGCCGCGAGAAAGCCATTTCGAAGCTTCTTCCGTACCAGCGGAAAGACTTCGAGGGCATCTTCAAGGCGATGAACGGTCTGCCCGTAACGATCCGTCTGCTCGATCCGCCTCTGCACGAGTTCGTTCCTCACGAGAAAAAGGATCAGGCCGAGATGGCGAAGCGTTTGAAAGTTTCTCCTGCAAAGGTCGCCGCCCGTGTGCGCCAGTTGCACGAGTTCAACCCGATGCTTGGTCACCGCGGTTGCCGCCTCTCGATCACCTACCCGGAACTCTGCGCTATGCAGGCCCGCGCGATCATCGAAGCCGCGTGCAATGTCGAGAAGAAGGCTCACATTTCCACGCTTCCTGAAATCATGGTTCCGCTGATCGGCACCAAAGCCGAGCTCGATTACCTTGAGAAGATTATTCGCAGGGTTGCGGACGAAGTGATCGCCGAGCGTAAATCAAAGGTGAAGTACATGGTCGGCACGATGATTGAAATTCCGCGGGCCGCCCTGACCGCTGACGAAGTAGCGGAGACCGCTGAGTTCTTCAGTTTCGGTACGAACGACCTGACGCAGATGGCCTTCGGATTCAGCCGGGATGACATCGGCGGATTCCTTCCGGAGTACATCGACGAGAAGATCCTCCCAGAGGATCCGTTCCAGCACATCGACACATCGGGCGTCGGACAGCTTGTCGAAATGGCCGTCAAGAAAGGTCGTGACACGCGTCCGGGACTGAAGTGCGGTATCTGTGGCGAACACGGCGGCGATCCCGCCAGCGTCAAGTTCTGCTGCAAAGTCGGCCTGAACTACGTGAGCTGTTCCCCGTATCGCGTGCCAATCGCCCGCCTCGCTGCCGCGCAGGCCGCGATCAAAGGTTAAGGATGAGCATAGCGTAAAGAACCGCCGGACCTTTGCGGGTCCGGCGGTTCTTTTCTCTTGTCATTGGCACCTCAAAAATTCGTCCATTGTGGAAGAGAGTGTGCTATGATTATGATTGCAGTTCGAAGGAGGTAGGTTTCCTCGTGTTTCGCGGAAGCGTCTACTCAGGATGCTGAATGGTCTGTTCCGGGGCGGCTTTTCCGTGCGGCGCAACGGCTAATGAAAGAGCAGGACAAATCGATCAAGATCTATCTGCGCGAAATCGGTCAAACCGATCTTCTTACTCCGCAGGAAGAAATCAAACTCGCCGCCCGCATCAAGAAGGGCGACGAGGAAGCGAAATCACATATGATTCGCGCCAACCTGCGCCTGGTCGTTAAGATCGCCTACGATTATTCCCAGTTCGGCCTCCCCCTGCTCGATCTCATATCAGAAGGCAACATCGGCCTCATGAAGGCCGTCGAGAGATTCGATCCTAAGAAAGGCGGAAAGCTCAGCACCTACGCCGCATGGTGGATCAAACAATCGATAAAGAGAGCCCTCGCCAATCAGAGCAAGACCATTCGCCTGCCCGCCCATCTCATCGACAAAATATCGAAGATGCGCAAAGCGCATCACCGGCTCACCGAACAGTTCGGGCGGGATCCCACGGACGAAGAAATAGCAGAGGAGCTGGACGTCCCGGCGGCTAATATATCCCACTGGAAGACAGTCGCGCTGCGCCCGACCTCTCTCGATGCGCCGATAGGCGACGACGACAGCGCCGATTTCAGCGAGATCATCGGCGATGAGAAGGCTCGTAGTCCCTACGATATGATCAACGACTCCCAGCTTAAGGCAGAGGTCGAGTTGCTGCTCGACCGGCTCGACCATCGCGAGCAGGAGATTCTCCGGTACCGATACGGTCTTAAAGAAACAAAAGTGGAAACACTGGAGGTCGTCGGCGAACGTTTCGGTATCACGCGTGAACGCGTGCGGCAGATACAAAACTCCGCCGTCGCAAAACTGCGCGAGATGATGGACGAGAACGAACAGACGAATCCGGAACGAGTGATAAGGCAGTAATCATGAGCATTGAACAACTTCAGTCATCGCTTCGTACCGTTTCTGACTTTCCTATTGAGGGGGTCAACTTCATAGACATCACGCCGATCCTGGCCGACCCCTCGCTGTTTCAAATGGCCGTTGATCTCTTCGTCGAGCGGCATAAAGACACCGGCGTCGACAAGCTGGCTGTGATCGAATCTCGCGGCTTCATCTTCGGGGCGGCGATCGCCTACAACCTGGGCGTCGGTCTCGTGCCTGTCCGGAAGAAGGGCAAGCTCCCCTACGATACAGTCGAAGCCAGCTATGATCTCGAATATGGAAGCGCCACGCTCGAGGCGCATACGGATGCCATTGAGAAGGGAGAACGCGTACTGCTGTTCGATGACCTGCTTGCTACCGGGGGAACGGCACAGGCTGCCGCGGGTCTGATTGAGAAACTGGGCGGACAGATCATCGAGATAGACTTCCTTATCGATCTCGCCTTCCTGAATGGCCGTGAAAAACTCGCGGGTTACGACGTCTACTCTCCTATCATCATAAATGAGTAGCGTGTGAATTGGGCTACTGAGGCATTCGCATGAAAACGAAAGTCCTGCTCGTCGTTCTGCTCGCAATAGTCGTAACGAGGACTTGTATCCGGTGAGATTCCGGCTGACAAAGTTGTGGCCCGGGAAGAAAACGGACACGAGTACTTCGTTTACTACAAACCGCTTATCGTGCAGCCGATCTGCCTGCAGTGCCACGGAGATCCTGAAACCTTCTCACCCGCAGTCCGGACGATTCTTGAAGAACGCTATCCCGAGGACAACGCCGTAGGCTATAGAGCCGGCGACCTGCGCGGTCTTATCAAGGTCAAGATGACCGACGACAACGGGAAATGATTTTCCTCCCGTGATAACTCATGGAATCATGTCGTCCAGCATCAGGACGAAATTCGTCGGCGTGTCCGTGCTCTCGAGTTGAACGAGGATATCGGATCGATAGCGGGGTTCCTGAATGTCTATTCCCCGTGATTCAATCTGCAAGAGCATGGTCCTGACCACTTCCGTCGTCGGCCCATGCACGAATCCCTGCGTATCCTTCACCCAGAGGATTTCTGTAAGAGGTCGGAGTTCGTGTTCCCGGGTGACGACTCGATATGCGACCAGTCCGACGATGACGACAGTCAGGATCGCGCTCAGCGCGATCACACGTCCCCATCTGATACCGGCATCTTCCTGTCCGGAGTGATCTAACACCCTTCGTTCTCCATGCGGTTGCATTCCATTTCGTAGTCCGAAATCAATGCTTCGACAGCCACATGGAAGGCATGCTGATGTCCGCTCAGTTCCTCCACTCGTTGCGCGTGTTCCTTCTGCTTCAGCTTGTCATCCAGAAGAAGCCACAGTTCCGCCAGGTTCTCTATGTTGACTTTCGAATCGTGGCGCATCTGCTTGAGCTGTGAGACGATTTCGCGCGACTGCTCCAGTACGGTCTTCTCTGCTTCATCCGACATATGCGTCTCCTTCCATCTGCGTCATTCTCTAGGAGAGGGTCAGGGAGAGGGGGTCAGGCCTTGTTTAATGCTTAACGGAGATCTTGTCACGTAGTCGTTCATATTGCCTGTGTAACTTCTTATCCTCCTTCAGTCGAACGTGTAGTTCGGCGAGCTTTCGGGAGATCGTCGAACCATCACTCAGCCCCAACTGCACCGCCACTTCGCGCTGGGTCAGACCCGCCTCCTCTTTGAGCAGC
>JAHIZV010000153.1 GCA_018814445.1 Verrucomicrobiota bacterium
CCACAATGGTGCTGCAGGAAGGTCCGTCACGACAGGCGAATAGGAATCGGTCATCGTGTCGGCCGCATGAATTGTATAACTGCGCCCTGTCGCACTGGGCCATGACAACACCAGTTTGTCGCCGGGAATCATCTCCAGACTTCCCGCCAGGACTGAACTCCCATCGAGGGGCAGCGTGCCGGCGACCTGCTCCTTCCAGTTTGCCGACCCATCCCCGTCAGGATCGCCATCGGCACCGTCGTCTCCGGACGCCGATAGAGGATTCAAGCCTCCTGCTTCTTCCCATCCATCCAGCAGTTCGTCGCCGTCAGTATCCGATTTGTCCGGACGCGTGCCGAGAGACGCCTCTTCTTCGTTTGTTAAACCATCAGCGTCAGGATCCTCATTCGCCGCAGTCAATCGGACATTAAGACCTTCAAGAACAACGGCCCCGAAACCGGACCCGCTCAGCGTCTGCCCCAGATGCGCGGTATCCAGGTAGCGGGACTGGACGGCGCCGTTGGTGTCAACTCCGCTTCCCGCGACCATCGCTCCAACCTGTATCGTCTGTCCGGGCTGGAGATTCCCTATAGAAGAGAGCGGAATGCAGACTTCGACAAGGTTTGCGTTCTGCTCATAGGCCACTCCGCTCCCCTGCGGCGTACGGTTGTACTGCTGAAGTCGGGTATCAGGGACATCCGAAAGCGATGCCTCAAGCCGATATACGCCCTGGCCGATATTGAAAGCCAAGCCAGGACGTGCGAACTCGCGAAATTGCCCGTCACCGTATTCGTCTCCCAGGATCGCGCCCACATCCGGCGTGAAATTCATGAAGGACAGATTCTCCAGGAAATCCAGCCCGTCCGCTCCCTGCCCCAGGGGATCCACGATTCCGTTCCCCACGCCGGCCATACTGGAAACACCACTCAAGGTAGGCACGTCAACGAAGAGGAAGACGTTGTTATCTCCGTAGATCAGCGACCGTTCGAACGCGACGTAAAGATTAGTCTGGTCATTATTCACGAAAACACGACCCAGGTTCGCGAAGTCCCCCGGGATGGTCGGAATCGGAGTCCCGATGAAATCGAACTGCTGTCCGGGATGATTGCCGTCATCACCTCCCGTACCGCTTTCCACAATGGGGGAGAACCAGGATGAGTGCCATGTCTGCGGAGGCGGCATTTCACGTTGAATATACATCACGTCAAAGACGGTATTATGCTTATCGATCGCCTCCATCTTCAGGCTATCGCCTTCGATCGTCACCTTGACCGCATGATGATTCTTCCAGAACTGAGCACTGGCGACGTCGATGTCCGCCGGATTTGCATTGATATCCCGCAGCGCCCTGCCCCCGCCTCCCGTAAGCACACTGTGCACACCACCAACCGGATTGAAGGACTCGTAGTTGTGATCATGTCCGTAGAACATCATCTGCACCCCGTACTGAGAGGCAAGAGCACCGATGGAATCCTGCAGTTCGAAGCGATCCGGTGTCGAATCGCCATCATTGTCATCAAAACGATGCGTCGACGAAGTGAACGGAGGATGATGGAAGAACAGAAATTTCCACGGTTTGGTCGAGGCGGCAAGGTCCGCAGCAAGCCAATTGTACTGATCGGACCCCACAGAATAGGGATAAAGACGCATATCAGTGCTCAGAACAACGAAATGCGCGTCACCGTGGTCGAAGGAATAGTAGTGCTCCGTGCCCGTTACGGAGTTCGTGGGCAGGTAGAAGGCGTCCAGATAAGCATGAGCTTCTTCAACTCCATCCAGAATGATGTCGTGGTTCCCAACCGCGAAGTAGTACGGAGCACTCCGCATGTGCTCTCCGTAAACACTCAGGCACTTCAAATCTGCCCGGCCGTGGGTAAAATACGGGTAGACCACATCCCCGACGATAACAGCGAGATCCGTATCTCGCAGCCGGATCGCCCCTGCGACTCCGTACTGCCCCTCAGTGCCCTCTCCGCTATCCCCCAGCACCGCAAAGCTGAGACCGCCGGACGACTTCATCGTTGTGAAGTTGTAGACCGGTGAGACGGCCGTGTCACTGCCATCGGAACTGGATATTCTGTAGTAGTAAACCGTCCCAGGCTGAATTCCTGACAACTTGGTCACATGATTCGAGGTGTAGCCCGCACTGAAAAGTGAACTTCCCATCGCAGGCGTCGTTCCGTATTCGACGAGGGAATCCGAACTTCTCGGCGTCTTCCATATCACCTTCACGCCATTGGTCCGGGCATCCTGAACGAAGGGCCCCCGGATGAAGTTCGAAATCAATTCCGGAGTGAGAGAGAAATCACTGCTCGAAAGCGTCGTGTTGTGTCCCTGAATCGCCAATACGTTCTCGCCGGGGACGAGCAGATTCAGAAAGAAGGAGATATCAATCTCCTCGGCCGGGCCTGACTCCCTCGCCGGGGAGGCCGCCTGGTTGTACGCGGGGTCGGAAGCGAGTCCTCGGCGCCAGACTTCCGTACCGTTGATGTATGCGACAAAACCGTCGTCGTAGTCAATTCGCAGAATGAGCCACTTTATGTCCGCGGGATTGTCGACTGTGAACTTCCTCCGAATGTAGACCGACCAGTAGTTGTTCACCATGTCGCTGAGAACCGTGGCATCATCCTGATCCTCATACCCGAAACCCGATGGGCCCACCGCCCAACTGGAATCATCGAATGACAGTTGCCGCCAATCAGACATGGGGTTGGAAGGTTCGCTGGTCCCCTTGAAGTACCGCCAGTCTTCACCGACGCGCACCAGGCTGATCTGATCAGCAGACACGCTTGTCACGGCAAGCAAAATAGTCAGGGCAAAGAAGCATCGCATGGTTGCAGGAACGTACGTCATCATCCCTCTTCTGTAAAACCGAACAAGGCGCGGGAATACTCCCGCGCCCTGTCTATACGTCGCGTAGGTCCTATTGGATCTAAATCAGTATCGATAGTGTTCCGGCTTGAACGGCCCGTCCTTCGGAATCCCGAGGTACTTCGCCTGATTCCGCGTCAACTTGTCCAGTTTCGCGCCGAAACGGTCAAGGTGCAGTCGGGCGACCTCTTCATCCAGGTACTTCGGCAGGACATACACGCCGACAGGATACTGATCTGCGGTACCGTGCTTGGTGAATATCTCCATCTGTGCCAGCGTCTGGTTCGTGAAGCTGTTGGACATCACGAAGCTCGGGTGCCCGGTTGCACAGCCAAGATTCACGAGGCGGCCCTGCGCCAGCATGATGATGCTTCTGCCGCTTGGGAAGGTAATCTTGTCGACCTGCGGCTTGATGTTCTCCCACTTGTATTTCCGGAGTTTCTCGACCTGAATCTCACTGTCGAAATGCCCGATATTGCAGACGATCGCCTGATCCTTCATCTGGCGCATATGCTTTTCGGTGATCACGTCACAGCAGCCAGTCGTGGTCACAAAGATATCACCGAGCTTGGCGGCCTCGTCCATGGTCATGACCTCAAAGCCCGCCATCAGCGCCTGCAGAGCGCAGATCGGATCGATTTCAGTCACGATTACACGAGCCTGCTGTCCCTGCAGGGACTGCGCGGATCCTTTGCCAACGTCCCCGTATCCGCAGACGACGGCGACTTTTCCGGAGATCAGTGTATCCGTCGCGCGGTTTATCGCGTCGACTAATGAATGACGGCAGCCATACACGTTGTCGAACTTCGACTTCGTCACGGAGTCGTTCACGTTGATCGCGGGGAAGAGAAGCTCTCCCTTTTCATGAAGCTGGTAGAGGCGATGCACGCCTGTCGTGGTCTCTTCTGTTACACCGCGGATATCTTTCACAATGCGGTGAAAACGCTTCGGGTCACGCTTGAGAGACTTCTTCAACTGTTTCAGAAGAACACCCTCTTCCACACTGCCCGGCTTGCGGTTCAGAATCGAAGGATCTTCCTCGGCCTTGTAGCCGAGAAGCACGAACAGCGTGGCGTCCCCGCCATCGTCGAGGATCATGTTCGGCCCCTTGCCGCTGCCCCAGTCAAGAATCCTATCGGTGTACTCCCAGTATTCTTCCAGCGTCTCGCCTTTGACAGCGAAGACCGGCGTTCCTTTTGCCGCGATGGCAGCAGCGGCATGATCCTGCGTGGAGTAGATGTTGCAGCTCGCCCACCGAACCTTCGCGCCAAGCTCCTGAAGCGTGTCGATCAACATGGCTGTTTGAATCGTCATGTGAAGGGAGCCCGTGATCCGCGCGCCCTTTAGAGGCTTTTCTTTCCCATACTTCGCGCGCAACGACATCAGCCCCGGCATTTCCAGCTCGGACAGCTTCATTTCCTTGCGGCCAAACTCAGCCAGACCGATGTCTGCCACGATGTAGTCTTTCTTCTTCCCGCTTGTCTTCTTCTTTGCTGCTGCCTTTGCCATAACGTCTCTCCCTTGTTGCCTACTCAATGCTTTTCTTACTCAGGTTTCAGGTTTGCTGCGCGCTGCTCCCGCGCCTACCCTCGGCGCGTCCGCTCAGGATTTCTCCCCGACGGCAATAAGCACCGCCAACTCCGGAGTCGATCCCGTCAGCTTCTTGATGCTGACCGGCTCCACGCCATTTCTCTTCATCCATTCTTCAATTTCTGTTTCTTCAAATCCCAGCCACTGATCCGCCCACTGCTCCCGCACCCATTCCTGCTCGTGGCTGAGCAGATCGAGTATGATGAGCAAGCCGCCCTTCTTCAGTATCCTCGCCGCTTCAGCCACCGCCACGACGGGTTGGGCCGCGTGATGCAGAACCTGGCTCAGAAAAGCGGCATCTACGGTAGCATCTCCGACCGGAAGGGATTCGACCTCACCTTCCAGCAGTTCGATGCGGTTTAACACTCCGGCTCCATCCGCCTTCGTCCGGACCAAATCGAGCATCCTCGCCGACTGGTCAACTGTGATGACTTTCTCCGCGTAGCTCGCAAGAATGAGCGCGAGCGCCCCTTCACCCGCGCCAAGATCCGCGACGACTTTCCCCTTGAATCCAGCGGCCAACGCGGTGGCCAGCACTTGCCATCCCCCACCGGGATCTGTCAGCGACTCGTAGCTGCCTGCGATCTGATCGAAAAATTCCTTGCTGCGGTTCTTCCTGAAATCCAGAACACGGGTGATGGAGGCCCCGTCTTCAGCAAACGCCGACACATCGCTCAAGCGCTCATCAAGAAGCTTTGACAAAACTGGATCATCGAAAGCAGTACCCCGGTGATAGAAGACCGACGTCCCGTCACGCCGGGCCTGCACCAGCCCAACGTCACGGAGAGGCTTCAGATGACGGCTCACGGTCGACTGCGGCAACCCCAGAACCTGTACCAACTCGGCAACGGAAAGCTCCGCCATCCCGATTGCCCGCACAATTCGAAGCCGGATTTCGTCCGATAACGCCTTAAAAATGTCCAATGTCTGAGCCATATATCTGCTTTTTCGGATAAGTGAATATATACACGTTGGGAATATACTCAAGTGGAAAGTCGGAGATTCCCATTCCGGTGCCAAGGAAGGGCCTCACGCGAAGGCGCGAAGCCGCAAAGGAGGCGACATGAAGGTACTAGAAGATTCTCTGCCTCTTCATTACGCGGTAGACGCGATGAGCATCGACCCCGTTGGTGTCGATCTGAATCAGTAGGTCATGGTAGCCGGTCACCACTCCGGAGAAATTGCTCCATGTCGCTGAAGCAAGATGGGTAGAATACTGTAGTTGGAATGTCGCATTCTCGTCCCTTGCCTCGAACGAAATCTGAACGTCACCATTGCTGACAGTCACCGACGAAACTGGCTCGCCGCAGGGACGATTGCAGCTTAGGCAAGTCGTGTGGTCGATCTCGGCCTCTTGAAGGAAATCAGGTGTGAAGTCGAGAAGCATCGGGGGATCAGGTGGTGATGATGGTGTGGGCACATCATACAAAGGGGTCTCGTGGAAATAGTAATAATAACCGCCACCCGGAGGATTGCCGGAGGGGAACGCCCGTCCGAAGATCTTTCCGTCGATGGTAGGCCCCCTGTATGTCGGCCCGACAAAGTCGGCCCATATGGACCCCGGATTGTTCGTTACGTTGATCGTAACTTCCGCCAGAAGTTGATCGTCCGGGAGCGGAGCAAAACCAAGCCCGAAGCTTCCCGGCAAATCATCAGGCCCGGCGTAGACAAGCTGAACGACCAGAGAAGTGGCATGGCTTAGGACGGGAGTCTCAGGACAATATAGAAACCCCATCGAGGATCCCCATGATACGTGAGTCTCTGCGGTGCCTGTCGAGGCGAGCACCGCAGTGGCTAGCACACAGCTGAACTGTCGCAGTCTGATCACGGGATCTGATGGGGCGTCATACATATAGAGACGGATGTAGTCTTGGGAGGAGGAATCCCAAATAAGGAGATCAGTGTTCCCGGACAGTCTCTCGTCAATCAAATCCTGCACGGGCACAGGCTCTGTTCCGAGATCGCGACATAACAAAGCCTGCTCCCCTTTCGCAACGGTCACCCGCTGCGTCGCTGTATCTCCCTGACTGGAACAGGCAAGAGCAACTATAGCCAATACAATACAACGAACGCGCATTATCGGGACCCCCGAAATCAACTGGTAACCCATAACACATCGACGGCCGTCTCCTCGACAAACGAATACCGAGTCATCTTCGCGCCTTTGCGGCTTTGCGTGAGAAACTCAGCTAGAAGTCGATGGTGTTGCCTTTGGGGTTTCCGGCGACTTCGCTCCAGCCTTTTGGCTTGCGTGTGGCTATCCAGCGGATGGTTTTGACGGTCATCTGGGCTCCCCTTGCCTTCGCGCCGCGGACGGGCATGTCTTTGGTGTGGTAGACCTGCTGGAGAATGCGAAGACGCTTCTCTTTCTTGTACTTCACATAGATTTCTCCGGGCTGGTCGTCGGCGAAAAGGAGTACATTGGAATTCTTCGGTGCGCATCGATAGAGCTTATTCATGATCGCCCCGCCGAAGTTGAACCTTTTCATGTAGGTGATGTGATCTTCCTTGTAGACTATCATCATGACCTTACTCTTATCGAAGATCGCCGCATAAATGAGATCCTTCCCGACGAAAAGCTTGTCAGGCGGAGGCATCACCTGATACCTGCCGTCCTCCCACAGGAGAATCACTTTGTCATAGGACGAACACTCGAACATCGGAACGCCCGGGACATCCGCACCCAGGTATCCGCGCTCCTGATCGTAGTTGATCATTATCTCCTGGGCGGTCAAGTCACGGACGGCGACCTGCTCGAAGGCGGCGAGCTGGGTCCGCCTCGGATACTCGTCGCCATAGGTCTTTAACAAACGCTTCAGATACCGGACTGCATACGGGATCAAACCTTTGAGGTCCTTCTCAGCCTCGTCCAGTGCTTTCACGATATCGTCCATGTCTTTCCGGTTCTTATCCATATCGAACCGGGATATCCGCTTGATGGGAATGCCCAGGAGCATCTCAATGTCCTGCTGTGTAACATCGCGGCGGAGAAGCTTCCTGAATTTGTTGACTCCGTCGAGGACGGCCGTCTTCACAGCATCGTATGTCCTGCACTCTTCGATCTTCTTGTAGATTCGGTTCTCAACGAATATCTGTACAAGCGTCTTCCTGTGCAGTTCCTCCAACAGGCGTTTCCGCTCAGCCTGAAGCTCTTTCTTCAGAATATCGACGGTTCGTTTCGTATTGTGGCGGAGAATCTCGTCCACGTTCATTTCAACAGGACGCTGATCGCGAATGACTATCGCGCGCGGAGAGACGGCCACTTCGCATTGAGTGAAAGCGCACAGCGCATCGATCGCCTTCTCAGCGTCGGCATCAGCCGTAAGCTGTATGTCGATCTCCACGTTCTCGGCGGTGAAATCGCTGATACTCTTAACGCCGATCTTCTTCTTGCGGGCCGCTTCCTCCACCGAGGCGATAAGAGATTCTGTCGTTGTCCCGAACGGCAGTTCCCGCACGCACAGCGTCGCACCGTCTTTCTTCTCAATTCGCGCGCGGATCTTGATGCGCCCATTCCCCTTCTCATATTCCGCCGCGTCCATCAGTCCGCCCTGTTGAAAATCGGGGAGTATCTTGAACGGTTCCTTTTTGAGTATTGCGATCTGCGCTTCGATCAGTTCGGAGAAATTGTGCGGAAGAATCTTGGTGGAAAGTCCGACGGCGATGCCTTCCGCTCCGAGCATGAGCAGCAGGGGAAGTTTCGCAGGCAGTGCGATGGGTTCCTTCCTGCGACCGTCATAGCTGGGAACATACTCCGTGAGCTCCTGGTTGAATATCTCGTTGCGCGCAAGCTCCGTCAACCTGCACTCGATATAGCGCGAAGCCGCCGCAGGGTCTCCCGTGTGGATGTTCCCGAAGTTCCCCTGTCCTTCGATCAGGTAGCGGCGGTTTGTCAGAGACACCAACGCATCGCCGATCGAGGCGTCACCATGAGGATGATACTGCATCGTGTGCCCGACAATATTGGCCACCTTCGTAAACTTCCCGTCGTCGTTCTCATGGAGAGAATGCATGATGCGCCTCTGAACAGGCTTCAATCCGTCTTCGACATCCGGAATGGCCCGGTCTCGGATCACGTAGGACGCATACTGCAGGAAGTTGTCGTCGATCATGTCCTTCAGTGCGCCGTCCAGACGGGTAACAGAACCTGTGCAGCCGGGACCGGCTTCATCAAGTGCCCCGCCTGATTCGGCATCCTCAACCCCGGCATCTCCGAACAACTCATCCGGCTCGAATTCTATGTCACTCTTATCCGTCATGTCCGTCAGTCCGCCTCTTCAACAACGAGATTTTCCATAATGTAATTGCGGCGCTCATCCGTATTGCGCCCCATGTAGAACCGCAGGACATGCGGAATCGTGTGATGATTATCGACCGCAACAGGAGTTAACTTCATCTCGGATCCGATCAGGTGCTTAAACTCGGACGGAGATATCTCTCCCAATCCTTTGAATCGGGTTACTTCATTGCCCCTCCCGATCTTCTTCATGGCCTCGTCCCGTTCAGCTTCACTGTAGCAATAAACTGTCTCTTTCTTGTTTCGCACGCGGAACAAAGGTGTTTCCAGCACATACACATGACCTTCGAGAACGATGTCTTCAAAAAATCGCAGAAAGAACGTGAGCAGGAGATTTCTGATATGAAGGCCATCGACGTCCGCATCTGTCGCAAGAATCACTTTGTTGTAGCGCAAATGCTGAGGGCTGTCCTCGATGTTCAGACAGCGCATCAGGTTATAGAGCTCGGTGTTCTTGTAGATCGCGTCGCGCTTCAGTTCGCAGACGTTCAGGGGTTTGCCTTTGAGTACGAAAATCCCCTGCGTATTGACATCGCGCGAACTGACGATCGAGCCGGCAGCCGACTGTCCTTCAGTAAGAAAGATCATCGACTCCTCGCCTTTCCCCCGTTTCTTGTCGTAATGGATTTTGCAGTCCTTGAGCTGGGGAACGCGAATCGAAGTGGACTTCGCCTTCTCTCGCGCGAGTTTCTTGACGGTAAGCAGTTCTTTTCTCAGCTTCTGCGTATCTTCAATCTTCTGCAGGGCCTTCTCGGCAATTTTCGGGTTCTTGTGGAGCAGATCAACCACGACATCCCTGACGCGCGCGACCAGATCGCTGCGAATCTCCGTGTTCCCCAGCTTGTTCTTGGTCTGTGATTCGAAGACCGGCTCCTTAAGCCTTATCGCAATGGCTCCAACCAAGCCTTCCCGCACATCGTCTCCGTCGAACTTCTTACTCGAGAACTCGTTGAAGGCCTTCAATACCCCCTCGCGGAACGCGCTGAGATGTGTGCCTCCATCCATCGTGTATTGCCCGTTGACAAAAGAGTAGTAGTCCTCGTTGAACCGACGGGTGTGAGTCAACGTAAGTTCCAGCATGTCGTCGCGGTAATGCAAAGGCTTGTAGATAGCCTCTTCATCGACGTCTTCGAGAAGCAGATCAACAAGGCCGCCTCTTGAGACACGCTCTTCGCCGTTGAAAACAAAGCGCAGGCCCGTATTGAGAAACGTATACATTCGGATGCGCTTCTCGACATGATCGGTCTCGAATGCGAACTCGCCGAATATCTCCGGATCGGGTTCGAAACTCATGAATGTGCCGTCAGGTTCATCGGGGGCCTGCCCCTTTCTTGTCTGCTTAACCAGCTCACCCCGTCTGAAGACGGCTTCCGCGTATTTGCCTTCACGGAAACTGCGAACTGTGAAGGTACTCGAAAGCGCGTTGACGGCCTTCGTGCCTACGCCGTTCAAGCCGACGCTGAACTGAAAGACATCCGTGTTGTACTTGGCTCCGGTATTGATGCGCGAGACGCAGTCGATCACCTTTCCGAGAGGTATCCCGCGGCCGTAGTCGCGAACAGAAACGGTGTGGCCCTCGATCTGCAGGTCGATCTTCTTCCCGTATCCCATGATGAACTCATCGATTGAGTTGTCGACCACTTCCTTGAGAAGGATGTAGATACCGTCATCATAGGAGGCCCCGTCACCAACCCGGCCGATATACATGCCGGTCCTCTTGCGGATATGCTCGAGAGAAGACAGCGTCTTGATCTTGCTCTCGTCATAGTTGTGGACCTTCCTGGGTGCCATGATAATCGAATCCTTCCGCTGTGGTGCGACGTGACTCACCGGGCTTTCCGGTTTGAGCAACTGGCGTTTGAACAGTGAATAATCCGGCACGCTTTAAGTCAAGCACGTGCGATAGGCGGCCGTCCGAAACCGGATGCCGCCGGCTGACCTCCACGTCAAATACGCCTTTTTGTTCATGGGCAGCAACGTTCCTTCGTGCTAAGTATGGCCAAGACTATGAATGACTTTGACGGGATATTCCGACAGTCCGGCGTGATTCCCATCCACCGGGAAGGCAAGATGATCGAGGTACTCTTGATCACGTCAAGGGGCCGGAAGCGCTGGATCATTCCCAAGGGCATCGTCGAGCCCTACCTGTCACCGGCAGAATCTGCGGCAAAGGAGGCGTATGAAGAAGCAGGGATTCGGGGAACGGTCTCTACTCCCGCGTTAGGTTCCTATCGGTACAGCAAGTGGGGCGGAACCTGTCATGTGGAAGTGTTTCTGATGAATATCACTGGCCTTATCGAGAACTGGCCCGAGGCCGATTTTCGCGAAAGACGTTTCTTCTCAATCCGGGAAGCCGCTGGACTCGTCAACGAGAAGGACCTCAAGAACATGATTCTTCGGGTCGACAAGGCCTGATCCATGCCAAATCACATCTCACCAGGTGCACGAATAAATGCACGATACTGAAGGTTGTGTGTAGGTTGTCAGAAGCATGAAGAACGGAGGGAGGATAGCTGCATATGTGATGGCCGCACTCGCGCTGCCAGCAACTGCGACTGTGCGCGCCTCCGATATTCCTCTGTGCCCCTTCGGCTCTGAATGGAGCTATCTCGATGACGGCTCTGACCAGGGCACCGCATGGAAAGAGCGCGGGTTCGATGCGTCAGCATGGGCGGTCGGCAACGCCGAACTTGGCTACGGCGATTATGATGAGCAGACCGTCATCGGCTACGGCGGCGACACCAACAACAAGTACATCACGTACTACTTCATCAAGGACGTGTGGATCAACACACCCGCTGAATTTTCACACTTTCAGCTCACGCTCGTCAGGGACGACGCTGCTCTCGTCTACATCAATGGAAATGAAGTGCTCAGAGACAACTTGCCGGCGGGACCGATCACCTATCAAACACTTGCCACTTCAGTTGTGTTCGCGGCAGCGGAGTCGCAAGCCGTGAGCCGGATAGTCTCGGTAGATAATCTTCTGACACAGGGATGGAATACCGTTGCCGCGGAGGTCCATCAGGCCCTCCCGACCAGTTCCGACATCAGTTTCAATCTCGAGATCGTCGGGCTCCACAGTTCTACTACTTCAGCAGTTACCCGCGGTCCCTACCTTCAGCGCGCGACTCCCAACGATATCATCGTTCGGTGGCGAACATCGAATGCGACAGAGAGTGTTGTCCGCTATGGCCTCAGCTTCGGAGACCTGACGTTCGCCGTAACCAACTCCATCGTCAGCGGAGAGCATCGTGTCGAACTCCACGGACTATCACCAAGGACGACGTACTACTACAGCGTCGGCACTGAGTCCGAAACTCTCGCCGGCGCCGATGAATGGCACCGCTTCACAACGCCGCCACGGGTGGGCGAGGCCCGCCCCGTCAGAATCTGGGCACTCGGCGATCCCGGCTACGCAACGGAAGACGCCAGAGATGTGCGGGATTCCTTCTATAGGTGGAACGAGTCCGCGATACCGGATCTCTGGCTGTTCCTCGGCGACAACGCGTACGGTGAGGGGACCGATGCCCAATATCAGGCGGGCGTCTTCGACAAGTATAATGAGACACTCAGAAGCAGTCCTCTATGGACAGCCATCGGCAACCACGACGCTGTCTCTGCCGACTCGGTGACCGGAACGGGCCCCTACTATGATAATTTCTCCCTGCCGAGAAACGGCGAAGCGGGAGGAGTTCCCTCGGGGATGGAGGCCTACTATGCATTCGACTACGCTAACATTCACTTCGTCTGCCTCGACACAGAAGAAATATACCGCGGCATCGGCGACCCCATGTACAATTGGCTCTCTGCCGATCTGGCGGCAAACACGCAGAGATGGCTGATTGTCTTCTTCCACCACACCATTTACTCCAAAGGATCACACGACTCGGATCTCTCGTCTTCCAGCTCCGAGATGCGACAGAACTTCCTGCCGCTGATGGAGAGCAACAATGTTGACCTGGTTTTGTCGGGGCACAGCCATGCTTACGAACGATCATTCCTGCTCCACGGACACTACGGCTTCTCCACCAACTTCAGTGAGTCCATGAAAATGGACGGCGGAGACGGCCGCGCGGATGGAACCGGAGTCTACGACAAGTCGACAACAAACGGGGCCGTCTACGTAGTAAGCGGCGCAAGCAGTCGGCTGAAAACAACGGGTACGTTCGATCACCCCGCCAACCAGACAAACATCGTTGCCCTCGGATCACTCGTTATCGACGTTCATGGAACCCGAATGGACGTCTACCAGATCGGCGACGAACCCGATGTGCTCGACTACTTCACGATTGTGAAGGACCGCCCTTGCAGTCTGACCGTTTCACACGATACGGGCGGAACCACCTCGACGACGGGAGGGACCTACTACGCGGAGAGCATGATCGAGGTCTCGGCCGTAATCTCAAACTACTGCGTCTTCGACGGCTGGACCGGAGATGTCACATCCAGCTATGCGATCGCACAGCTGAATGTGACAAATGATATCGTCATGCATGCACTTTTCAGTCCATTCCTGCTAACCAACGGGACCCCGCAGTGGTGGCTGGCGGAAAACGGCCTGGGAACAAATGACGCCGCTGCTCTTTCAGATACGGACTTCGATCTGATGTCCGCGTGGGAAGAATATATTGCGGGAACCGCCCCGACTTCAGGCCTGTCTGTTTTCACCTTCGCGGATGCTTCCACGGACTCGAACAACCTTCCCTCTATCGTTTGGAGCAGTGTCTCCAATCGTCTCTACGACGTGCTGTCATGTCCCTCCCCCGATGGCCTGTTTTCAGTAATAGCCAATGATGTCGCCGGAACGCCGCCGACAAACAGCCTGTCCCTCCCCCCGGATTTGCAGGATGTTCTCTATTACCTCATCCGAGTCCGGAGGCCATGAAGACACGCTCTCCCTGCGGGAAACGCATCCTGCACCGCAAAACGAAAACTCGTTAACCCTTGCAAACCGTACAACTCGCTGTATGTTCAACCGCTTCACTAATTCAACCAGTATTCATTTCCGGAGAGTCAGACATGAAAAAGAGGGCGTTTCTCGTATCCGTGGTGTTTCTGATCGCAGCCGGCTCAGCTCAAGCGGCAACAGAGGCGTACGACGCCGCTTCCGATGCCGTTTACAACGACGGATGGCAGAACTCGGACAACGGCGGATCTGGTTGGGGCGGATCATGGAGCTTCCAGTTTGTGGGCTCGTACGGGACGTTCATAGGTTCCTCAACGAACAACGGTGACGGCGACACCAACAGCGATGGCGACATCGATGAGTCGGACGAATCATGGGGACTCTACGCAAATACAGGAGGACGCGTGTTTGCAGTGCGGCCGTTCGGCGGTTCGCTCTCGACCGGACAGACAGTGCACATCAGTCTCGACAACGGGAACATCGATAGCGGCAGCGAAGTGGGCGTCCGCCTGCTTTATCAATTGGACGCCTCAGCCAACAAATGGGAGTTCTCATTCACCGGCGGAGGAACAAACTACGTCTTTACCGACACATCAGTTCTCTTCAGTTCACGCAATTCATCTATCCCTTTCTCAGACGAAGGAATCGAGCTGGCTTTCACACTTGTCGGACCCTCGAATTACTCGCTGGCCGTTACCACGCTGGAGAATGACCAGCTGAAGATCTACAACGGCACTCTCGGAAACACGAATGCCATTGTCGGCCTCGCTTTCTTCAACGACGATGCCGGCACGGGCGCCGACAAAGACGCCTTCTTCAACTCTATCGGCATCTCGAATGCGCCGGTTATCAATTACCGCGCAAAGGACGAGGCCGCGGACACGGCCTACAGCGGCGGCTGGACAAATGGTTCCGATGGCGGAACCGGCTTCGGCCCGTGGATCATGATGACAAACATCCAGAACGCAGGCGAAGCAGCCGGGTTCTTCCGCGCGGTTAATGATACGGGCGTTGACAACGACGATATGAACTATGTCGGCACGGGTTCTCCGCCCTACGGCTGGGGCATCTACGCGAACGAAGCGGGAACCGGAGGCGACGACATCCAGATCGCAGGCGGATTCCGCAGTTTCAACAGCCCCCTGGCAGTCGGGGAAACCTTTTCAATCAGCTTTGAGCATGCTGGAATCCAGAGCGGGTCGCTAAACGCGAACAATCCCCCGCGTACCGGCGGGTGGGTCGGCTTTGCACTGCGCAGCCTGAGCCCTCCCCAGCAGTTCGATCCCGACCCCATCAGCGCCTTCGCAACCCTGCAGAATGCCGAGATCATGCTTGGGTTCCGCGGCGGCAATGCGAATTACACACTCTACGACGGAATGAACACGGCTGGCGTCGACACGGGCGTGCCTTACAGCGAGGATGGCGTCGAGGTGGCCGTTACGCTGACTGCCTCCAACAGGTGTGACGTCACCATTGCCCCGCTGAACGGCGGTACGCCTGCAACCTTGCGGGACCGCGTCATCAGCGGCACCCCGCTTCAGTACGCGGCCCTCTACAACCGTAATGCCGAAGAAGCCAATGCATACTTCAACAGCATGGGCATTATCGGCTTCGATCCCGCGTTCACAAACTGCCTGGCGGAAGACAGCGCCGCTGATTCTGTCTACGCGGCAGGATGGAACGCGAACTCCAACGGCGGTTACGGATTCGAGCCGTGGCTTTTCGGCACGAATACGGGCAGCGGCGGAGCAGCCGGTCATTTCACGGCGACGAATACGATCAACACGGATCTGAACAACATCGCAACTGAAGGAAAGGCCTGGGGCATGTACGCCAGCGACTCGGGCGGCGGTGGTGTCCAGGCCGCCACAGCTCAACGCAGCTTCACACGGGGGGCGCTGAAGCAGGATCAGACGTTCAAAATCAGCTTCGAACACGGCGGCATTTCGGCTGTTAACGGAGAAGTCGAGATTGTCCTTATAGGAACACCGACCTTTCCGAATCCTCAGGGCCATGTGCTGACATTCCAGTTCGTGGGCGGCGATTCAATATATGAATTCTACGACGCGAATCTCAGCGCTCACGATACCGGCATCGGATTCACTACAAACGGCCTGCGGATCGAGTTTACTCTGACAAGTGACGAAGATCCCTACGACTTCGATCTGGACGTAATCGATCTGGGCTCTGACACGACGCACAGTCTCACGGGAACAGTCGCGAGCATCCCGAAAGCACTGAAGGTGCTGATCACGGACATCGAAGATGCTGATGTGTTTGTAAACAGTCTTTGCATTCAGCCGGCGGCGTACGACCTCGACGGCGATAGTATTCCCGATGACTGGGAGAACAGCAACGGACTGAATGCGAATCTGAACGACGCAGACGATGACAACGATTTCGACGGCGAATCTAATTTCCGCGAGTACATTGCCGATACCAGCCCGATAAACAGCAATGACTTCTTCCGGGCCGCCGCGCCAATCCTGAACAGCCCTGCCGAAATCGCGTTCGACTCATCTACGGGCCGCGTTTACAGCCTGCAGTTCCGAGACAGCCTGTATACGGGCAACTGGATCAACGTGACGGGCTCCATTGAAATCCCGGGCGCGGGCGGAATCATGTCTCTGACAAACAATACCGAAAAACTGCGGCGCTACTACCGCGTCGGTGTTGATCTTCCGTAGCTGCGACATCACAGGTCCTTGTTCGGCCTGAGTACGTTGAGGGGAATATCGAATTGATTGCGGATGCGATTCTGCAGGTCTCTGATCTGAAGTGAGGCGGTGGGCATTTCGCTGTCCCAGTCGATTGTGATCAGGCCGAAGCCTTTGCCAGTGTACATATCCCCCGCCCTGTAAGGATTCTTCTCAGCAAGCAGCTCGGGATAGCTGTGCGTCAAGCCGCTGGACGTGATATCAATCAGGGGATAAGGCGTCGTTTCGTCGTTCATCACGGAAATCTCGTGCATATGCCTGTCGCCGCTGAGGAAGACAACGCCCTCAACACCAGACTGTTGAATGAGTTTCAGCAATCTCTCCCGTGAGCGGGGAAAGTTTGCCCACTTCTCCCATTTGTGTTCCTGCGACAGAACCTGGATGCCGGACCCTATGAGGACCAGTTGCGCACGGCTCTGCTTTAACTCATGCTCCAGAAATCGCCATTGCTCTTCGCCCAGAATATCCGCATCTTCTCCCGGACGGTCCGCGTGGTAACGCACATCCAGCAGAATCACGAGAACGCGCCTTTTGCCTGACCCGAACTCATATGCGATATGCACGCCCTCCTGCATACGGCGGATGTCGTCCGGAGGGGCCTCAAGGAAATCCAACAGTAACTGCTGACTCTCTCTCTTCCTGGGGTACCATTTTCCGGCGTTGTTCTCCCCATAGTCATGATCGTCCCAGATGCCTATGATCTGGGTGTTCTCGCGAAACACTCTGTAATTCACGTTTGAGAACTGCGCGTCGTATTTCGATTCCATTACCGGCATGTCCTCCGTGTCGGCATAGACGATATCGCCCAACCATATCCATAGATCGGGATTATTGGAATCGATGACGCTCCAGTACTCCTGCGGTGCGTCATGTTTATTGCACGAGCCGAAGGCAATGATGGAAATCGACCGGGAGTAACCGGCGGGCGGTTTGCCGTGGGCCGGCAACTGAATAGCGACCGCCAACACGCAGCTTGCTAGCACTAATGGTTTCATTTTCTCACACCGGGTGCGGACGCCACACCCATTATCTTCAATAGCATATGCACCGGATGCCAAACGTAAAGAACTGCGAGCATCCATCTTTTGCCCGCGGAATGGTAGCACAGAAGATGATCAGGCGAGGGAAACAGAAGCCTTCCGAGCGATAGCAGGCGCACAGGCCGGAAAAGAAAGGTCCTGTTCATGGGCAGAAGCCGCTCGACCAGGCGCTGACCCGCTTTGGAGCCGAGGAAACGATCTGTCCTGCATAGCCCGCCGGACGGAACTTCGGTCGCGCTCCTTAATCTGGAAATGGCGTCTTTGCCCGCCGCGCTGTCTGGACGAAGAAGACCCAGTACCGCAAGTACTTCGGCGACTTCGTCACGAACATTCCATTCCTCAATACGCCGACGCACGACCTCCCAATCGAGCTCATCCTCGCGCTTTGCCAGCAGGAGAAACACATCGCAGAACCAGACGAGTCGGTTACCCGTTGCCGGCCGGCAGAACCATTCAGCCGTCTGCCCCGTTCTTAATCCGACACCGTTCATGACGGCGTGTTTTGCAATGTGTACACAAAGATAGACAAATTCGTCCTCCGCGCTCAGCGTCTTGATCTCCACGCCCTCGATCGTCAGAGTACGCGCTCTTTCAAGCACGGCGTCATTGCCGATCCTATAAAGGTTGGCACGATCGAGGATAGACCAGTGCAGTTCAACGCGCGGTGTTCCCTTTCCCGGCGCATCGAGCGCCAGATGAAAATGCCCTATCCGCAGCAGGCGATTGCTCAGGTCGCCGCCGACTACCTCGTACCCCTCCTTAACGAGCAGGGCCACGGCCCTGTCAATGTCGCGCGAGCTCACGACGATGTCCACATCTCCATAAGCGCGGCTGAACAGATCAGTGTAGAGCGATTCCTGAAGAACCGGACCTTTGATTACCGCGTAGGCTATGCCCGCTTTAGCCATTTCGGGGGCGATACTTCTGACCAGCTTGATCGCAGACATGTGCGTCAAAGCAATCCGGTATCGCGCCTGTTTCATCAGTGAGAGCGCTTCCGCCGGAACGGGCGATGTCCCGGGCCGATCGCAGAACAGCGCCGCAGCGAGGGGCGTCAATCCGTGCGGGCCTGTCTGACGCAGGATATCCGCGCTGCCGTCTATCGCGGGAACATCCGCAGGCAGATGCGGCTCTTCGTCTTGAAGAGCCCGGAACAATTGAAGCACAGCGTCCCAGTTGTCGAGCGCGTCCAGACCGGCAGAGGAATAGACCGAAATGAGAGCCCTGTATACGACCCACCGAATCGGAAGCAGGAACATTCCGAGCATCATGAAAGGGTACTTGATGAACTTCAGCCCCCTACCCCCATCGCGAACGCGTACATACGCCGACGTCGCCCGGTACTCCATATCCGACCACGCCCGCAGTGCCCGGATGCGGAGTCTGAGCGCAGGTGTATCCAGATTGACGGCTTTAGATTCCGCCCGGACCTCGACGGCTCGCCCAAGCAGCGCTTCGCCCGATATCCACGTGCCAAGAAACTGGTGGTCTCCTTTTTCAAGCAGACGCCAGCCGTCTCCCTCGCGCTCTTTTCTAATCAGGCGATGAGCCACAAGTCTGTCGGCTCCCTGAAGAACAATGACGTCACCGGGTTCGATTTCGTCCGGAGGCAAAGGAACGTACGAAATCTCCGAACCGTCCCTGATCAACGGCAACATGCTGATCCCGGACGTCCGAAGGGCCCTGGTTTCCGGCTTAGTTGATAATGCATCGGTCACGGCAGATTCTCGACTAAATCTATCATCTCATGGAGTCGGCCCGGCGACATTTTGTAGTAGTCCACATGTGCCGAAAGAGAAGACAGCTCCTGCATGAAAAGCGCCATTTTCCCGCCGAACTCCTGCGAGATCAACTCACCCTTCTGCGTGGATGGTATCTTCTTGGCCAGTTCTATCATCCCCGCCGCTGCTGGGAGCTTGATGAGTTGAGGAGATTTTGAGAAATCCCTTTCTTCGTAGTCCTCGTACAGCAGACCCCCGAGGGGCACACTGTGCTTTTCACAAACCTCGTAGAGCGTCTCGAGAAACGTCTCGGGGCGCCCAACCTGGAGAAGCAGGGCTGGAAGGTACGGATTCGAATTATCCCTATCCATCACGGTCGATGCAGTCCGTTCGAGAAGCTCCGCTTCAAACTCAGGTGTAAGCCCAAGAAAGAAAACCTTGATTGTGCCGTCGAACTTCGCAGGCGTGGATACTTTCGCGCGCGGATTACTGCTCAGGAAGACAACGGCATGAAGAGGGACAGGTTCGGTAATCAGCCCTCCCCGCAGGTGGCGCGCATCGATCAACTTCTTGGGGTCATGGTCAACTTTCATGTCAAACGCAGGCAGGTCGGTAACGAGATCCTCTCCTATGCCCGGGCGGATACCTATTTGCAGAGGGAACGGATGCACAAGCCCCGTCTTGCGGTCGATCGCGGCTACTTCGTCGGAAAGGAAACCCATGCCCCGCGAGACGAGATAAGAGGTCAACGTCGATTTGCCCATGCCCGATACACCGGAAATCGCGATGGCCTTTCCGTCACGACATACGCAGCCGGCGTGAACAAGGTAGTGACTGCGAATATGCTTAAAGACAAGGTAAGCCAATGCGGAGTAAATGAAGGCGAGGACTTCTCTGTCCCATATCCTGTAAACCTTTCCGCCGGCAAGAATCGTCACATTCTCGCCGCGATCGTCCTCGCCGTAACTACACACAAGATTGAGGTCAGCGTTCGAATCGGGAGCGGCCTCAATCTGGCTGATTTTGTACATGCGGGTAAAAGACTCGATCGGATCCGGCCGGTTGGATGAAATCCTGACGCGATTTCCGCACAGGGCATAGTCGGCGACATGGGCAACGGAAGACAGAATTGTCCGCCTTTCGGCCTCGCTGAGGGAGACCTCTTTCATGATGTCGAAATCGCTCATATTGCTCACCTGATCCGGAGTAGCAGGGCTCGGATCATGCGAAAATCTTCCGCCACAGAAAAGCGAAAAGGGCCTTCATGCGAAAGACCCGGGGAATGCTCCATGGAGGATTGTGTCGCAGGAAATCCCGCGCAAAGCGGGGGAAGACATGGCGGAAATAGATTCTCTTGGCTTCGCGTCGGTATTCACGGGTATCCATAGCCGTCAGATTGAGGGGTTGTTTTGAGGCGTGCGTCGTCGAAGTGCCCGTTCCCGACCAGTAGTCCCCGGTAAGTCGCCCTGAACTCACTAACCGGCGGATCAGCACGGTTCCCGGCAAAGGCACATATTCCGTCATCCGCACAATATCCGGCCTTGCTTGGCGGATAAACTCGGCGGTTGCCCGGAAGTCCTCAAGTGTTTCGTCGGGAATTCCCCTCATTGTATATGTCATTGATCGGATCCCTGCTTCCCGGGTCATTCGCACTGCGGCCATGTTAGCTTCAACGGTTGACCCCTTGAGCAGACTATCGAGAACGCGCTGCGATCCACTTTCCACACCGAACTCAAGCTGGACACAGCCAGCCCTCTTCATCGCGGCTAAGATCTCCGGATCGACGGAATCTGTCCGAACCTGCGCCGTCCAGACAACGCGTTTTCCAAGACCGCGCCGAATGAACTCGTCGCACAACACGGCAACTCTCTCACGGTTGGCGAGGAAACTCTCATCACTGAAATAGACCCCTTCAATGGCGTAGTCCTTGATCAACTGTTCAATCTCATCAGCAACGTACGAAGCGCTGTGCCATCTGTGGCGTCCCGCTGCCAATCTGCCCTCAGCGCAGAAACGACAACCTGCAGTACATCCGCGTGAAGTCTCGACGGCGGCTGTTTTCAGACGCAGGCAAGGAATGACTCTTGGTGTCTTCCGGGTGTAGTGATCCATGTCGAGCAGGTCCCAGGCGGGAAAAGGGAGGGTGTCCATGTCTTCTACCGGCATGTCGCGCCGGCCGGGGAAACCCCCTGCGGCCCTTGCGGCAAAAGCGGTTATATTCGTCAGAGGTGTGCCGGAGGCGAACATCCTCATAGCCGGTTCGGGTTCCCCAACCAACGCCGCGTCTAACTCAGGACAGTTTCTCAGCGAGTCAACCGGCGCGACGGTCGGATGCCTCCCCCCGGCCATGAGAACGACGCCGGGCATGGAATCTTTGATCGCACGGGCGAGGCCCTGAAAGACCGGCCATGACAGGTAACGAACATCACAGAGAACCGCATCGGCTTCAAATGCCGCAATGATCTCTGCCATCCTGCGGGACGTCGCGGCCTCATCCCACTGGCAGAGCTCCTCGCAAGCTCCATGATCGACGATGGTGACTTGATGTCTGTCTTCGCGAAGCGAAGACGCAACGGATGAGATATAAACGGGCATCCACAGAGGCGCCCGAAACATTCGCCTGCGGCCTGTCAGCTCTACGAGCGCTACACGCACCGGCTAACCCTCCACCATTTTACAGCGGGTTCCACTCCTTGCGGGACACATGCGCTGCAGCCTCAAAATGAGTCCTGAGACGACCAAGGGCGCACAGAAACTGTCTGAGAAAAAAAACGTACGACGGATCTCGCTCCGGCGCAAACAGTCGGTCTCATCACCCCGCGTTCGGCGTCGTCCATTGCAGAGACGCTGCTTGTCCTACTCTTTGTAGCTGGGACCAGTGAACGCAAGCTCCGGAGAGACTTCTTCCGGAGAGAAAGTGATTACCTGAGGCTCTTCTATGTGTTGCTTCATGATCAATCAGCGTAGGTGAGAATTGTGAACGCAGTGTTCACTGTGACTTCCCTACAGTCAAAGGTTTCGATCGCGGGCTGTATGAACGTTGCTTTTTCTTTCATTTTGTCCCTCTTCCCGACATTCGACGACTTCAGCCGCCTGGATTGTAATCAACTCCCGTGAACGCCTCCTCGACAATGACATCCTGACTGGCGAGAGTAAGTATAACGGGCACTTCCAATACTGACTTCTCTTTCATGCGTTAGCCCCCCCTGTGAACTTCTTGCAGCTTCAGGTTCCCTGGTTGTAATCGATGGCCGTAAAAACCATTTCAGCCATCAAATCATCCTGATTGTAACTGACCACTTCCGGGTCGGTAAATTCCTTCATGACCGCCTTCTGATTTCCGGCAAGTAGTTTAGTGATTCACTGTTCTGACGCAAGGTTATTTGCAAGAAGCCCTTTACTGGTGAAGTCGGCCAGAATCTTCTCAATCATACCCGCAACATCCGACACGCCGGATAGATCGTATTCGGCATCAAGTTTAGTCCTTATCTCCTCCTGCGAGGCAGGCTCCCTGATCGAATCCCAGATAAACGCCGCAGACCCGTTCAACACATGGACCTTGTCCGAATCACTGTCGAACAACATCCGCTCATTACCCACTTGTTGCTCGCTGACTCCCTTTTTCGCGCGATAAATTGTCACTTTGTTCCTCACTTCAGTGTTCGATGTTCGAGCAAAGCATATCTGCGTTCTGACGTTCCGCCATTGGCAGTTGAATGTTGTCTGTTGATAGTTGAAAGTTTCCCCTTCCCCCACACTCCCGGACCTCACACTTCTCCACGACCCATTCTGCCCGCTACAGCGTCAGCAACTCCTGCACGTCATCCCACGTCAGTTTACTCATAACGTGCTCGTCCTTACTGAGGGTTGCATCGATTATGTCCTTCTTGCGCTTCTGCATCTCAAGGACCTTCTCTTCGACCGTACCCTTTGTGATCAGTTTAATGCTGTATACGGTGCGGTGCTGACCGATTCTGTATGCTCGATCTGTCGCCTGGTCTTCGACCGCCGGATTCCACCAGGGATCAAAATGGATAACCATGTCCGCTCCCGTAAGATTCAGCCCCGTGCCGCCGGCTTTCAAGCTGATCAGAAAGGCGGGTATCCTGCGGTTTGAGTTAAACTCCCGGACAATCTTGAGTCGCTCCTTGGTCGCACCGTCGAGATAGCAATAGTCCAGACCTCGCGAATCAAGTTCTCTGCGAAGAATGGCCAGCATGGACGTAAACTGACTGAATACCAGCACACGATGTCCGGCATCCATCGCTTCGTCAAAGAGCTCGAAAAACAGTTCCATCTTCCCCGACGGATACTCGCTCTTAAGGTCCGGAATCTTGAGGAGATCCAAATGACAGGAGGTCTGCCGCAAACGGAGCAGAGTCTTCAGGATTTCCATGCGCGAATTATTGAATCCCTTATTCGCAACCATGTTCTGGATCTTGCGCCGCGACTTGGCCAGGTATTCCCGGTAGACCATCTGCTGATCTTTTGTGAGAGAACATGTCGCGATGCGTTCGATCTTCGGGGGAAGATCTTTTGCGACTTCTTTCTTCATGCGGCGCATAAGAAACGGGTGCAGCTTCCGCCGGAGCTTGCCCTGTGCGAACTCCGCGTCGACACCTCCCCGACCGATCGGAAGCTCATAGTTCTCACGAAAACGCTGGTGGTTACCCAGATAGCCGGGCATCAGGAAATCCATAATGGACCAGAGGTCGGAAACGCTGTTCTCGACGGGCGTACCCGTCAGAACCAGGCGACTGACACCTTTCAAACGCTTCGCGGAGACCGCATTCTGAGTTGATCTGTTCTTTATGTGCTGAGCTTCATCGAGCACGACAATGGAGAAGTCGAATTCGACGTACTCATCAATATCCCGACGCATCAGGGCGTACGACGTCACGACTATGTCCGCTCCCCCGACCTGGTCCCATTTCTCGTGGCGATCCGTGCCGCTCAGGAGCAGGACTTTCAGCGAGGGAACAAACCGCTTCGCCTCGGCCTCCCAGTTCTCGACGAGGCTTGTCGGACACACGATCAGCGCGGGTTTTCCGGCCGCGCGATCCGGATCGGCTCGATCGAGCATTATCCAGACCAGTGTCTGCAGTGTCTTGCCCAGCCCCATTTCGTCGGCAAGGATGCCGCAGAATCCGTTTCCCTCCAGGAACCGCATCCACGATACACCTTCCTTCTGGTAGGGACGGAGGATCTGGTCCAATTTCGAAGGAAGTTCAAGCGGCTCAAGCCTGTCGCCTCTGTTCTGCTTCTCGGCCCGTCTCTGCCACACACGCGGCGCCTCAACATCAATACCATCCAACACGTCAAGAGACGATTTCACATAGGCGCCGAAGATCGAGTCCATACGGAATCTTCCGGCGCCGCTGCCGTCGAGCGTCGCGCAGTCGCTGAATACTTCCCGTGCCGTGGTGATCGCGTCTGCGTCGATCAGATAGGTGCGGCCGTTCCGCTCAACAAATGATTCTCCTTTGAGTATCGCCCGCTGGATTTCCGCCTCGGACAGGCTCTGGCCCTGCATATCCTCGTAGTCAAAATTCACTTCAAACCAGCTTCCGCCACTGCCCTCCTCTATTCGCACGATCGGCGTGACGAATTCCAGCGACTCAACAAATGGGTCAATCCGGCCCTCCATCTCGACCTTCCATCCTGCACGTCCGAGTTTCGGCAGACCGGTTCCCAGGAAATTGAGGACTTCCCTGCATCCTATTATGGACGAGAGATCGTCACCCCTCTTTCCAACGAAGCCCAGGACTCCCAGCCTCTCGAGGGCGACCGCTTCAGCGGCGGGATTGCGAACCGTGTATCGCATGATGTCTTCGCCATCGGGTATCGCAAACTGGCCCGCGGCATCGGCCTTACCGGCGACCAGGCGTACATCCCCGTAGTCCGCGTAAAGTGTCGCCGCCATGGAGGCCGGGCTCCCCTTGACGTGAAGACAGAACCTGGGCTCAGCAGGATCTATGGTGAACAGTTCGGGTTGAATTTCCGTATCGACGCGAATATGCGCTTCAATCAGCGGCAGTTCGGTTTGAAGGAACTTCGGAACCGATTCGCGGCCGACGCAGACGGGTTGCTCGTAGATTGAGTGCAACGGGGCAGGAAGAAGATTCTCAAGACACCAGAAGTGGCCTGCGTCATATACCCAGCCCCTGTTCCCGGCAATCACATACCGCGGAAACGAACCCGAGTCCATGAAGGGAAGCTCCGTGTGAACCATGAGGATCAATTCCCCGTTTTCGTGGTCCAGGTCCATGTGAACGACCGAATTCATCTTCGGCGCATTGACGGTTACCGGTTCGTCCTGCCCTTCCACAAGCAGAGGCTTGCCCACGTACAGTTCGAGCAGGTTGATGAAGTCCGCGGTATCCAGATTCATCTCGGAAACAGCAGGCCCTCCGGCAATGTCCTCGAGAACAAACAGGATATTCTCATCCTGCTTGCTCAGTGCCAACGTGCCGTCCGGCGTGATCTTGTCAATCTGATGGATCTCACCGTTGAGACTGAGCATGCACTTCACGGGAGTCCGGTCTGACGCGCCCCGCTCAAGCCAGTTCGACCCCAGCTCAAGAAGAATCCGCGCGTGCGTCGCTCCCGGTGTGTTCCATGCGACGCGGTCAAGGTAGTCCTCCTCTTCTACCGCTTCCAAACGAACCGCACGCCGCAACTCTTCCTTCGCTTTTCTCTCTCTCTCAGGATCGGTATGCCGCCGCACGAGTTCCAGGCCCATGGCGATCACGTGAGAGCAAATCAATCCTCGCTCGGTACTGTCCCGGCATGGACATTGGTTCTCCACAGAACCGTCGTCGATCAGTTCGCACTGACAGGAAATTGTCCGCGTGCCATAGGAGAGCTCACCTCGTATGAACGGGTGTTCATACTCGACCCTCTCGACAATGCCGTTCTTGAAGAGAGCCTGTCCGTCACGAAATGCGCGCGGCCCGCCCCAATCCATCAGAATTTTCTGTGTAATAGGAAAACGCACCTGTTACCTTCGTCCCTCAAGGACATTCAATACATGTCCTCCAAAATAAGGCAGGGTATTAAGGTCCTGCCGGGAATCCAAGCCGTTTCTGCTGAAAGCTTTTCTCCCGGAACTTCCCCGTGCTACAGTGCCGCCTTGAAGTCCCGCTGAACTTTGAGGCGATGTTATTGAGTAAACTTGGTTCTCTTCTGCGTGCCGGACTGATAGTTTGCCTGGCATTCTGTGCCAACCTGCCGTTCGTTCGCGCAGATGCGCCATCTTACGACTACGAGCAGGGAATCATTGAAATCAAGTTCAGGGATGCTCTGCAGGTTCGCTTACGCGATGGCGAACCCGCCGCCACATCGGAAGCCTCGGGCGGATCCCTCGCCGCATCCTCATCACCTCTCAGACGACTCGTGAGCGACGGCGCTGTCTGGCGTCGATCATTCGACTGTCTGCCCGAAGAAACGATCGACAGCCTGTGTCGACAATCAGAAATGGAAGCAGGAAGTGCGAGCGGCCGTCCCGATATGAATGCGTACTTTCGCCTGAGCCTCCCGGACGGTTCAGACGCCATTTCTATATGTGAGGAACTTACTGCGACGGGAGATATCGAATGGGCGTTTCCTACTCCGAAACCCGCTCCCCTTCCTCTTCCACCCGACTACTCCGACCCCGCGCAGCCAAGTTATCAGCGATATCTCGATGCTGCGCCTGACGGGATAGATGCTCGATTCGCTTGGGCCAACAATTACGCCGACGGTGCGGGAGTACGCATCTGTGATGTGGAGTATATCTTCAACTCAAGCCACCAGGATCTGCCCTCCGTGACGATTCTGGGCAATACGCCGGCCGATCCGGGCTACGGTGACAATCATGGCACAGCCGTTCTCGGTACACTTGGCAGTGTCAGCAACCTTTGGGGCGTACGAGGCATAGCGTCGGAAGCTTCATTCTACTTCTCCTCCGCTTACACGGTCGAAGCGGGATACAACGTTGCCGCCGCGATACTTGCCGCCGCTGCCGGCCTGCAGTCGGGCGACGTAATCATTATCGAACAACAGATAGCAGGACCGAACTCAAGCCATTTTGTTCCGGTCGAATGGTACAAGCCTAACTACGATGCCATAGTAACGGCAGTCGGCAACGGGATCATTGTCGTCGAGGCCGGCGGCAACGGCTACCAGAATCTGGACGATCCGATATACAGCACCGGCAACAACGGTCACTATCCCTTCCTCTCCGAAAACGATTCAGGAGCGATCATCGTCGGGGCGGGCGCGCCGCCGGATTACGCGAGTCCCCGTTCCCGCCTCTCTTTCTCGAACTATGGATCGACCGTAGACCTGCAGGGATGGGGCTATTCCGTCGTGACCACAGGTTACGGATATCTCTACAATTTAGAGGGCAAGAACCTCTACTACACGGCGGAATTCAGTGGAACGTCCAGCGCTTCTCCTGTAGTCGCCGGAGCCGTCGCCATCGTTCAGGAACTCTACACGTCGCTTCATGGCGCCCCCGGCTCCCCTGCGCAGATAAAGCAGATTCTTCAGTCCACGGGAACTCCCCAACAGGGAACTGACCATATAGGCCCCCTTCCCAATATCCGCACGGCAATCGAATTCATTCGAAGCTCTGTCGATAGTGACGGCGATGGAATCAACGATGGCGCAGACAACTGCCCGGACACGTTCAACCCATCGCAAAACGACGCCGATGGCGACGGCATCGGTGACGATTGTGATCCCTGCAACGCCGCTCATCCTGTTTACAGCCTTGGCGCCGCCCCCGGATCACCTGCGGTCACGGGTGATCCGACATTGCAAAACAACGCGGGAGACAACTTCGACCTCGATTCTGCCGGCGGTTATGCAGGAACTTTCGAACAGTGCGGATTCGGAGACTTCGGACGCTTGTATGTTAATCATGACGCTGTGAATTTGTATGTCGGGAGCTATGATTTCAATGTTTCCGGAAGTAATAACGCCTGCGTAGTCTTTCTGGGACTCAATACGCTGAATGACAACGCGACTAATCTCTGGAATCACAACGGACCGCCGGACGGACTCGACTACATGCACAATGTCGGGTTCATCGAGCCCATGGACATCGCGATCCTGATCGGCGACGAATGGGGTGACGGTACGTACACCAATTTCAGTCTGGGCAACGGTTACGATTTCGGACAGGGAATCTTCTACCTGTCGTCGAGCCATGTGTTCGTGGGAGTGGCGGGCAGCGCCCTTTCCCAATTCGACGGTTCCGGACACACGCCGACGATTGGCGGTGACGATGACGGGAACGGGCTGACAGACCGGTGGGAGGCAAGCATTCCGTGGTCAAGTCTCAACGCCGACGGAATAGGCTCCATTACGTCTATTTATGTATGCGGAGTTTTCGCCAGTGACGGCGTGTCAGGCAACGATCGCTACCTTTCGAGCAACTATCTGGGTGCTGAAGCAGGGGCCGTCAGCGGTACCGATATCTACGGCAACTTCGGATTCGGCTTCGTAACGCTCACACCGATTTCGGTTGAATTGCATGATGCGGATCACGACGGCATGCCGAACGATTACGAACAGGAATATTTCGGCGGCATTACGAATGCGACGGGAAGCGGAGACGCCGACGGGGACGGTGAAGACAACTACAGCGAATATGTTGCGGACACCATCCCGACGAACGGCATATCGTTCTGGCAGGCCGTGATCAGCGTGACAACCAACACCACGAATCGTCGAATCCGCTTCGATACAGCCCTGAACCGCTGGTATGACCTGCAGTACAAGAGCGATCTGCGCGAAGCATGGAGCAATCTTCAAACGGATGTCGAAGGAACCGGGAACCCGATTTCTCTAACGGACACCAACGAAACCAGCCATCGCTACTACCGCCTCGGCGTCCGGCTCGCGGATTGACTATTGCTGTAGTTGAACCTGGACCCTGTACGCTCGCATCGAACCGGGGCTGACATCATGGCGAATCGTCCGGTTCGTGTTGTTCCAGCCCTTGAGGGCCGGGGAGTACAGCTCGGTCCACGAAGAAGATTCCAGCTCGTCTGCATAGTGAATCACGTAGTAGCGGGAATTCGTCGAAGAGAATTCGAGGGTTGCCACGGTGCCGACATCCAAGGCCGTGAAGCGCTGATAGTCATTGCTGTCTTGCGGATTCGTGTCGGCGACATACTCGTTCCAGTTGTTCATGCGATCCAGATCGGGATCACCGCCTGCGCCGCCGTCACCGGTTCTGCTGTGCGGATCAAGCGAGTGATCGTCCTCCCATTCCGAGGGAATTCCGTCGCCGTCGCCGTCGTACTCAGAGGCTGTCACAATCCGCTTGCTGAGTCCGAACTCGGATGTATTGCCCCACGGATCCGTTGCCGTTACGGAAACGAACTGATCGGTTGTCGACGTCCCCGCGAAACCGAGCTCGAAATCGATGTTTCCGCTCGCATCTGTCGTCACGTTGGTGAATCCAAGAAAGGTTTGCCCTTCACCGTATTCCGTAAAGTCCGGTCCATCGTTGAGGAAGAACTCCAGACGATAAGATGTGCTCGGTCTGCTGTTTAGCGTGCCGCCCACATTGATGCTCCCCTGCCCGGCAGAGAAGACTACGGGGAAGTTCTGCAAGTTATTCGCGCCGGAATCGCTATCGCCTTCGTCGTTGTCCGTTACCGTGAGCCCGCCGATGTCTATGCCCAGGCCGAAATTGCGATAGATCGAATTCCCGAGAATCGCATTATTCGTTCCTGTGTGAACACGCACCCCTATGGCCTGATTGTTGTAGACGGCATTGCCCTCTCCGATGTTCGTTCCGCCGATGACGTTTCCGTTGGCGGAACCCCCAATCCAGATGCCGTTCCCCTGGTTCCCGAGATACTCCGTGCCCGCATCGCTGGTGCCGATATGGTTTCCCATCACCCGCGAGTTCTGCGCCCCGTTGATGTAGAGCCCGTCGTCACCATTGGCTGCGATGACATTTCGACCAGTCGCTCCTATGCCTCCCGCTCCTATCATCGTGTCCACGGCATCCAGGAGATAGACGCCGAAGCCGCCGTTGCCCAAGGCATTGGTGCCCACGAGAACCACACCGACCTTATTTGAAAACATGGCGTTGCCGACCGCCGATGCACCCTCAATCTGAATGCCGTGACTGTCATTGCCGGAGATGACATTCTGCTGAAGCAGATTGTGCGGCCCGTTCAGCACATATACACCGCAGTCCCCGTTCCCGAGCTTGTTAGCGCCCGCGAGGTCAGTTCCTATCAGGCTATGTCGAACAGTGTTATTTGAGCAGATCGACGAAGAAGAGATCTTCACACCGTTGCCCTGATTGCCGGAGATGATATTGCGGCTCGTGAGCGCACTTCTTCCGATGTTATTTCCTTGGGACTGGAAGATGTGGATACCTTCGCCGGCGTTGGCACGCACTGCCACTCCGTTCGTGTCGAGACCGATGATGTTGCGATACACACCATTGAAGTTCGCGCCCGATCCAAGCTGTATCCCGCTTCCCCCGTTTCCCGAAATCACGTTCCTGGACAAAGAAGCGGATCCTCCAATCTCGTTGCCGTCGGCATTCGTCACGCGAACCCCGTCACCTCCGTTCCCCAGGGCCTGGTTGTTGGCGTTCAACCCGATAAGATTGTTCAGTATCCTGTTTCCCGTGGAGGAACCGCTGATCACAACGCCGTGGCCCACGTTGCCGGCAACGATGTTCCCGCCTCCCGTGACGTCGACCCCGACAAGGTTCGTGTCGGACCCATAGTTGAGCAGGATGCCCATGCTGTGGTTCGTAATGCCGGACACACCTGTAATGTCCGTGCCTATGAAGTTACCGAGAATCTGATTCGCGTCACAGTCAATACTCAGAGACACACCCATGGCCAGGTTGCCCGAGATAATATTCCGGTCGGCGGCGTTGGTTCCCCCAAGGATGTTTCTGCGTACGCCCGCGGTCATGGATACTCCGTGGCCGGCATTGCCGACCGCCTTCGTCCCGGCCCACCCCAAACCGATAAGATTGGCCTTTACTACGTTGCCCGCGTTGTTGGAGCCGACAAGGGCGATGCCATGCGCCCCGTTGCCGGAAATAACATTGCCACCTTGATCCCCCCGTCCTATGAGGACCTGCCGGACTTCGTCCAGCAGCACGCCATCAGTACCGTTTGGCACCGCGTTGGTTCCGAAACGATCCGTACCGATAAAATTCCCGAGTATACTCACGTCTGAGAACGCGGACGCCGTCACATAAACACCATTCGACGCGTTGCCGGAAATGACGTTGACGGGATGCGGCATGGACACGTCATCCCCAATACTGCTCCACGATGAGTTCTCCACGTAAACCCCGTGTTCACCATTGGGGATTGCGAAGGCGCCGCTGACGTCAGTACCGATGTAGTTGTTGCGAACAAGATTAGAAACACTCGTATGGCCTTCGATGCGGATGCCGCTCAGCCCGTTCCCGGAGATGATATTGCGTGTGCCGCACTGGGCAACCGGAGGCGATCCTATCTCGTTACCTTCCCCGCTGACCACGTATATGCCATTCAGCCCGTTTCCCGCATCAAGCGATCCCGTCGCATCGACACCTATGTAATTTCCTTCCACCACCGTTCGTGATCCATGGTCGATGTAGATGCCGTGACCCGCGAAGTTATCGATGATCAGGCCCCGGATCTCACAGTCGTCGGCCTTGACATGAAGACCGCTCGGGAAGTTCGCAAGAAGCGATCCGTCGAGCGTGACGCCCGGCGGACACGCTGCACCCGTTTGCGTCGTCCCGTCAATGATCACCGCGTTAGTGATGCTGGGGAGAGCAAATCCCAACCTGATGGTCACGGGCCCCAACGGCGGAATCTGAAAACGAATATCATCCTTCTCTGTGGTCTTGTTAGCCTTAGTGATCGCGTCCCACAAAGACCCGGCGACAATGTCATTCGTCGTAGTGACAGTGAACGTCGCACTCCGTGCGGAGACCGCGAAAGCAAGACAGAAAGGAAGAAAGAAAAACCGGCATCGATCAGCTCTCATCACACACCTCCCCTGAATCGTACTCCTTGTTGAAAGTTTAGACTTCAACCCGCCCGGAGAGAATACAAAAGGGCAATTAAGCTTCAGGAGGATGAAGAAGAAGCGTCTTTACCGGAGGGATGAACCAACAGGCTTTTCACCCGCAGGTAAGGAAAGGAGAACAGGGGGCGAAGTCCGGCGACAGTGGAAACACTCCTGAGGGCCATCCGCATTTCGACTAGCAACTCATTGCGAACCACTTCCTCCTCCACCTCTCCTCCTTCCTTCACAGCCAGCAAACGATGGAGAGCGTACAGGCCGAGTATGCCGGCGAGGAGAAACAGGAAGTCAAGTCCGCGCAAATCAAAGGCTGGAAGCTGCCATGCGTGACCCGGAGACGTCCAATTCAGGGTGAATCTCAATTCCCGCAATTCGAACCAGTCCGCGGAAGCCCCCGCGATGATGGGGGCGAGAGTAGCGGCTATGCCGTTAACCAGACCGTTGACCGCGAGAAAAGCCGTCGCCCTTCCATAAGGAGCCGCCTTCAGAGCGATGTTCCCGGAACAGAGGTTCACCCCTGCGGTCGAAATGCCTGCCAATATATGAATGAGTATAATCAGTGGAATGGTGAGCACGTAGCGATCTGGCAGAGTGGTCAAAGGCCAGAGCACGATGCTGATGATGAAAAGCGGCCCGGATACGGTGAGTACAGACTTGTTGGAGAATCGGTCGGCGATTCTTCCCCAGACACGGAAGAAGAGAACGTTGACCAATTGGCTGAGAACAGAGAGAGACCACCCACGCCATGCTTATGCCTATTCTTTTCAGCAGGTAAACGGTGAAGAACGGCGCGGCAAGGTTGATGGCAAAATTCCAGGAACCTAGAAAAAGGAGAAGGCGGCGGAAATTCTCGTTGCGAAATGGTTCGGCCAAAGTGAGCAGCAAGCCCTGGCTGTTGGACGGTTGCATCTGGGGTTCCGGCGTGCGCGCCAGATAAGTGGCTCCCAGGAGTCCAACCGCGCCGAGACCGTAGTAGACAACCAACGCCGCCAACAATGCTGCGACCCGCCATGCCGGAGGACAAAACCAGGAAATAGATGCGACACTCAACAGGAGGACACGCGCCACCGAAACATGCATCACGGCAAGCAACTTCCTGCGTTTAGCCCTGTCGATCAAATAGATGGCAGGAATCTGGAGGATCTGCGTCAACGGACCCAGGGCGGCGAGCAGACCAATCACCTTGTTGGAGGCTCCCAAATGGAGGGCAAAGGCGACAAGAAAGGCGCCGCCAGTCAACACGCCCATAACTTGCGAGCAGGCCCCGTCGTACATGAGCATGCGCAGGCCCCGCAAACAGCAAGTGTGTCTCACAGGACGTCACAGAAGGGAGAGGCGGGACAGGCTAGTTCGGTTTCTCGACCTCGAGACGGAAGAAGCGCAGGTCCGAATCGGGAGAGGCGAGCGACCAGGTCAGGTTATTGTTGTTCCCCCATATATCCTGGTAAGGAGATGCGTTTATCCAGTTGGCAGCGGCGTTTCGAGCGTCCTTGTGCCAGATCAGGTATTTGCGTCCGGAGCGGGAGGGAAACCTGAGGCTGACACCTTCCGCCCCGAACCCGATGTTCGCAATGTGAAGATATTCCTGCGGATCCATCGCGTCAGTGCCGGCAATGAATTCGTCGTAGTTCGGCGCGGGATCTCCATCGAAATTCCCGTCGGGCAGGACATCTTCGATCGAAGCAATCCCGTCGTCCGTATCTGCATCAACGATCTCCTGCTCCCATGAGTCGAGCATGCCGTCACCATCGGTATCCAGATCCTCCCAGGCGGGCGTCCTGATCAACGTCACGGCATCGAACGCGGCCCACTGCCCTCCGAGCACTCCGAGGTCGTTGATGTAGAAGTTGAAGTCAGTTCCCGGTCCGGCACTGTAGTTCCAGGCCCGGAACGTCGAGATCTGCGGATCGTTCACACGCACGAGCGTTCCTGTGCGGGTGTATGATCCAACGGTCAGCGCATATGTGTATGGGTCCAGAAGTGTGAACTGCAAAGCGAGACCGCCGTCGGTCCAGTCGATTCCCGTGTCCACCAAACCCGAGTTGTCCTTGACCTTGTACGCCGGATCACCGCCGTGGAAATAGAATTCGAATAGCTTGTCGCCGTTGTCGTTCAGCAGTCCGATGCCTACGGATTTGTCCTGGTCGATGAAGTGATTCTCGAACTGAAGAGTGACAGAGCTTCCAACCGAGAGTACGTCCTGAAATTTCCGCCGGGCATCCGCAAGGTTGTCGCTGTTAGCCCACAACGCCCAGGCTTTGGCTCCGATCTCCAGGTTGCTCTGGACGGCGCCATCGGCAATGAAATGTCCAGCGTTGTCGCCTCCACTGAGTATCCATGCGCCCAGCCCGCTCCCTCCGCTCTGACCCGTGACCCATGTTCCTCCGCCGTACGCCGAATTGGACGCGCTGTCGCCGCAATCCACTCCGGTCTGATCATTGGGAATGACGGCAGATATGACGTTCGTGCCCACGTCCAGCGATGCCGACGCAAAGGCCCAATCCTGTGTCGCGGACAGAGACCCCAATGGTCCGTTTATCGCGTGGAGGATCACAAAATCAGGGCCCGAATCCGCCGAACTGGTTCCGGAGACATCCACGGCAGTATTCGTCACAATGATGTTGTCCAGCGGCGATTGAATATTGATCCACTGCGAATTCTGGCATGTGGTGTACGGCACGTTCCAATCGTTACCCGAATTGTTATCCCAGTTATCTCCGGCCGCATCGCGAAATACGAAGTTCAATTCAGACATATCGTCCGGAGGCACGAACGTGTACGTCCACGACTCTCCCGTACTGGTCATCGCCGGGGCGGGAGAGACCACCGTGGACCATCCGTCAAACCCGATGTGAATGTGCACCGGGGATGCATTACTCAACACTCCGTCGTTCGGCGTATATGTGATGGTTACAGGTTCACAGCCCGTAGGATTCTCGGGAACGATAGTTGTCGCGGGCGCATCATAGTCGATGCAGTTCACCATGGTGACATCCCAGTCCTTGTTGAGGTTGTTGTCCCAGAGGCTTTCTGTTGCATCATGAAAGACGAAGTTAATCTCGTGCGTGCCTACCGTTGAACTGTAGGTGTAGACCCACGCGTTCGAGTCCCAGGTCATCGCGGGATGCGGCATAACTGTATTCTGCCAGCCATTCCGGCCGATCTGAATGTGAACGGGACTGACACCGTCAAGATCACCGTCATTGGGATAGTATCTGATTGTGACGTCCTCACAGTTCTGAGGATTCTCCGGAGACACCACTGCATCGCCGGGCGACGGCTTGTCATGCTGTGACCGGGCGAAAACCATTGCGCCGTACATGCCCATATTCACGGCCGCCCGCGGCGGATTCCCGCTGGCCGTGACCATGGTCCCTCCCACGTCGCCGAAATCAGCGCCGTATTTCGTGGCGTCGCTGTTGAACACAACATACCAGTCGCCCGCATAAGGAAAATCGATCCAGTAACTGTCGTCAGTCCACGCCGTCGCCGCGAAGTTCAACACGACAACCACGTCATCTCCCACCCCTCCTCCATCCCAGCGGTGATACGCGACAACCTTGTTGCCGTCGTCCACGTGGAACACGTTACAGCCCGTTCCTTTGAGTCCCTGGGTGTCTCCCAACAGGTTTCGTCTCAGCCAAATCAGATCGGTGTAGGCATCAAGAATGCCCTTCTGAGACGTGGCCCGCTCCCAGCGCATGGCGTTCTGCGGGCGGAAGCCCCAATTTTCCAGCAGTTCCTGGCCCTGGAAGACCATCGGAATGCCTACGGAAGTCATGGCCAGCGCGGCCCCAAGCAGCACACGTTTTCGCGCCCAGATGCTTTCGGGGTCGGCGCCGTCAATCTGACGCGGCAAACGCTGCTTCCCGTTCTCTTCATTTACCATGTCATGCGATTCGGTGAACATGACGCGCCCATGATTCTGGCCATCATTGATTTCACCCGCGATGAGATTCATGTCACGCGCCGCGTCGCTTCCCTGCGTAAGCACCCAGTTCACGCGCGCCCCGAATTCAGACGTCTCATCGGCCTCCCATTCGCTGTCAAAGCCAAGCCCGTAGGAGTTGTCCTCGGCGATGCTGATAACGCCGGGGTAGTTGTTGTGAATCATGCTGTTGATGTTCTGGATGAGCCAGACACCCTTGTCGTTCTCGCCCCAGTTCGTGATGGTATGAGGTTTGTCCTGTGATGGTAAAGGACAAGGTCGCGGAGTATC